>NZ_JBMNDR010000004.1:0-196775 GCF_052543235.1 Streptomyces sp. SAS_272
CCACCCGGACTACGGCGTCGAGTACTACGAGCAGCACTTCTCCGCCATCAAGAAGGCGTTCCCGCAGCTGGTGATCCACTCGCTGGGCGCGTCCGAGGTGGAGCACATGGCGCGGATCTCGAAGGTGAGCGTGCAGGAGGCGATCACCCGGATCCACGCGGCCGGACTCGACTCCTTCGCGGGCGCCGGCGCCGAGCTGCTGCCCGCCCGGCCGCGCAAGGCGATCGCCCCGCTCAAGGAGTCCGGCGAGCGCTGGCTGGAGATCATGGAGACCGCGCACGGACTGGGCGTCGAGTCGACGTCCACCATGCTGATGGGCACCGGCGAGACCAACGCCGAGCGCATCGAGCACCTGCGGATGATCCGTGACGTGCAGGACCGCACGGGCGGCTTCCGCGCCTTCATCCCGTACACGTACCAGCCCGAGAACAACCACCTCAAGGGCCGCACCCAGACGACCCTCTTCGAGTACCTGCGGATCATCGCGGTAGCCCGGCTGTTCCTCGACAACGTGCGGCACATCCAGGGCTCCTGGCTGACGACGGGCAAGGAGGTCGGCCAGCTCTCGCTGCACTACGGCGCCGACGACCTCGGCTCGATCATGCTGGAGGAGAACGTCGTCTCCTCGGCCGGCGCCAAGCACCGCTCCAACCGCCTGGAGATCATCGACCTGATCAGGAAGGCGGACCGCGTCCCGGCCCAGCGCGCCACGACGTACGAGCACCTCGTCGTGCACGACGACCCGGCGAACGACCCGGTCGACGAGCGGGTCATGTCCCACATCTCGTCCACGGCCATCGAGGGCGGCACGGCTCACCCCGAGCTGAAGCTGCTGACGTCCAACTAGCCGCCGCATGCTGACCATTCACACGGATTCCAGGGACCGGGCGCTGGCCGTCAAGGGCGCATGGATCGCCGACGCCGGGCCGCTGGCGGAACTCGTCGCCGCCCATCCGGGCGCGCGCGTGCGGACGTGGCCCGGCATCCTGACGCCGGGGCTGATCAACCTGCACGGCAACGAGCTGCTGGAGGAGGCGTACCACCCGGACCCCCGCGAGGCCGGCGAACTGGGCGTCGAGCCGCTGACCGGGGAGGCGCTGGCGGCCCTCGCCATGGACGACGTCCGCTGGAGTGCGAGCGTCCGGCGCTGCGTGCAGCGCATGCTGGCGCACGGCACGGTCAGAGCGGCCTGCGAGGACCTGCGCAACCGCGCGGTGCGGGAGGCCCTGCACCGGTCCGCGCTGGCGGGCATGGGCCGGATCGGACGTCCCGGCGGGACACCCGCGCTCGACCCGTACGCCGCCGGGATCCCGGTGGAGTTCGCGCGGCCGCGGGAGCGGCATTCCGCGGCCCGCTTCGCGGTGTTCGACGTACGGGACGAGGCCGAACTCGCGGAGCGCGGCGCGGGCACCTGCGTGGCCACGGTGGCGGACGGCCGCCTCGTCTACCGGCGCCGGTGAGGGCGTCCCGTCAGGAGCGCCCGCCGGTGAGGGCGTCCCGTCAGCAGCGCGGGGGAGGGCCGCGAGCGCTCTACCGCGAGAACGCCTCCGCGAACGCTCCTTCCTCCTGCTCGACCCCACTGCAGTTGGTCAACGCGTCGTCCGTGGCCGAGCCGGCCGCGCACTGCTGATCCCGGAACGTCGACCACATCGACACCCAGGCGATGCCCTTCTCCTCGGCGAACGCCCGCACCTGGACCGCGTCGGCGAGCGTGAACGTCTCGTTGTCGACGTCGTTCGTGCCGATCATGGACGTCAGCGCCATCCCCCTCCACGCGCCGGAGTCGTCCGTCCCGAACACCTTCTTCAGCTGCGCCTGCGCGGCCGTCGCCGAAGTGATCGCGTATCCGCCCATGTCACCGGCGTACGACTCGCCGTAGTTCATCGTCATGAGGTTGACGGTGGAGACCTGCACGTCGTACCTGTTCGCCGACGCCAGCAGCGCCAGGCCGTCGGAGTCCAGCCCGGAGGGCATCACCGGGAGCGTGAAGGTGACCTCCAGGTCCGGACGCTCCTTCTGCAGTGCCGCGATCGCCGCGGAGCGCAGGGCGACCGAGTCGGAGTCGGTCAGTTCGTCACCCTCGACGTCGAAGTCGGCCTGCGTGGAGCCGGCCGCGTCGAGCGCGTCCCCGTACGCCTTCGCCAGGGCCGACGCGCTGCCACAGGCGGCCGCCAGTTCCGTGCCGGAGGCTCCGCCGAAGGAGACGCGCACCGTGGCGCCCGTCCTCGTCAGCGCGGAGATACGGGACTTCACCGTCTTGTCCCCGAGGGCGCCGACGCCGTTCCACTTCGGCGTGCAGTCACGGCCGTCGGCGATGACGAACGCCAGGTTGTACGTCGTCGGCGAGCCGGCGGAATCGTTGCCGGAGGCTTCGTCCGCGCTCACGTAGGGCGCGTAGGCGGTGCCGGCACCGGACTCCCCGGCATTGCTCGACGGTGAGCCGCTGGCGGACGGCGAGCCGTTCGTCGACGGTGAGCCGCTCACGGACCTACCGCCGGCCCGGCCGGTGGCCGCGGGGGCCGCGTCGTCCGCCGTGCCGTCGGAATGCGCGGAGCATCCCGCCAACGCCAGGGCGATCAGGCAGGCGACCCCGGCCGTCGGCATCAGGAGACTCCTCATTGCGCAAGCACCAGCTCTCGTGATTTCTGCCTCGGACGGGAAACAATGTGCGTTCCCGAATTGGGAATGTCTCACATCTCGGCGGATCGCGCGGGAACAGTGGCCACACAGTCGGTTCAGGGATGCAAGCGCGCAAAACGTGATATCCGTCCACCCAAAAGGGGCAATCGACCGTCCCATGAAGGATCGGGTTCGCGCACTGCTTTCGGAGATCTCTCAGGCAAGTGACAGACTCGGGTGTTTCTCATGGGTCTCTCACACTCAACGCAGAGTTTGCCCCACATAAAGGCTCCCTAATATCCGGTGAATGCAATCCGAGCCCGCCATCGAAAGTCGTGCCGCCGCCCGCGGCAGCCGTCGCAGCCGCAAACGTGACGACGCCTCCGCCGAGGGGCCCGTGTTCGTCGACAGCTCCGGACGCAGGTCGAAGCTGCTGCGCCGGGCGGGTCTCGTCCTGGGCGTCGGCTGTCTCACGTACGCAGTCGTGCTCGGAGCCGCCTTCATGGGCTGGGGCACTTCGCTGACCCCGTCCTCCCTGCTGCCGTTCGGCAACGGCGGCCCGGGAGGGTCCCGGAACTCCGGCCCCGGGGGCGTCCAGCCGCAGGGTGGCATCGGCGCCCCGCCCGCGGAGCCCACCGGCGCCCCGCCCGTCGGCGGCGCCGCCGGTGAGCCGCCCGGCTCGGCCCCGACCGCCACCGCCACCGCCTCCGCGGCCGCCAACTGACCGGAGCGCAGCCACTCCCATGACGACCACCTCCTCCCGCGGCCGCCGCCGCGCACCCACCCGCATCGAGCGGGCGGCGGGCAAGGCCGCGGCGCTGCAGAAACCGCGCGTCATCCTCGCCCTGCTGCTTCTGCTCGCGCTGACCAGCGTGATGCTCCTCGACGGCTATCTGCGCGCCGAGGTCGGCGGCGACCAGCGCGTGCGCACCGGGGCCGGCGACAGCAAGGTGCCCGAGGGCGTCCTCGACGGCGGCCCGATCCTGACCTTCCGGGGCGGGCAGGCCACCACGGTCTCGGTGCCGGACAAGACGATCGCGCTGACCTTCGACGACGGTCCGAACCCGACCTGGACGCCCCAGGTGCTGGACATCCTCCGGGAGTACGACGTGCCCGGCACGTTCTTCCTGGTCGGCTCGATGGTCTCGCGCTACCCGGCCATCGTGAGGGACATGGTCAAGCAGGGCAACGAGGTGGGCGTCCACACCTTCACCCACGTCGACCTCTCCTACCAGTCCGACGCCCGCGTGCGACGCGAGATGACGCAGACCCAGCTCGCCCTCGCCGGCGCGGCCGGCATCACCACGACGCTGTTCCGGGCCCCGTACTCCTCCGAGACCGACGCCATCGACAACTACAGCTGGCCGGTCTACAAGGAGCTCGGCGAGAACGGCTACACCAGCGTCTTCGTCGACACCGACAGCGACGACTGGAAGAGGCCGGGCGTCTCGAAGATCATCGAGTGGGCGACGCCGGAGGACGGCAAGGGCGCGTCCGTGCTCTTCCACGACGCCGGCGGCGAGCGCTCGCAGACGATCAAGGCGCTGCCGGCGTACATCAAGAAGATGAAGGCAGCGGGCTACGCCTTCACCACGATCAGCGGCGCGATGCAGCAGCAGCGGACCGCGGCGTCCCGCGGAACGTCCGGCACGGAGACCCCCGACGGTGGGAGCGCGGCCGTCACCGGCGGCGTCGCCGGTGTCGCCGGTGTCGGCGGGACGGGTGAGCCCGGCGACACCGCCGGCGGGGCGGCCGACCGACTTCAGGCGGCCCACCGCGAGGCCACCGGCGTGACCCTGTACGAGGGCAAAGCCCTGATCGCGGCGGTCACCCTCGCCGAGTGGACCGTGCCGACGCTTTCGGTGGGGCTGATGATCGTCGGCGTGGCCGTCATGGGCCGGTTCGGGATGATGCTGATCCTGGCCCGCCGGCATCACAGAAAGCGCAACAGGCGCCGCTTCAGCTGGGGCCCGACCGTCACCCGCCCGGTCAGCGTGATCGTTCCCGCGTACAACGAGAAGGAGTGCATCGCCAACACCCTGAAGTCGCTGGCGAAGAGCACCCATCCGATCGAGATCATCGTCGTGGACGACGGTTCGACGGACAACACCTCCGAGATCTCCCTCGAGGCGGCGGCGGCCCTCGGCATGACGAACGTCCGCGTCATCCGGCAGGAGAACGCGGGCAAGCCGGCCGCCCTCAACAACGGCGTCCGCAGCGCCCGTCACGACATCGTCGTGATGATGGACGGCGACACCGTCTTCGAGCCGGACGCCGTGCACCAGCTCGTGCAGCCCTTCGCCGACCCGAACGTCGGCGCGGTCGCCGGCAACGCCAAGGTCGGCAACCGCGACACCGTCATCGGCGCGTGGCAGCACATCGAGTACGTGATGGGCTTCAACCTCGACCGCCGCATGTACGACCTGCTGCGCTGCATGCCGACCATCCCCGGGGCGATCGGCGCGTTCCGCCGCGAGGCCGTGCTCGACGTAGGCGGCATGAGCGAGGACACCCTCGCCGAGGACACCGACATCACCATCGCCATGCACCGCGCCGGCTGGCAGGTCGTCTACCAGGAGCACGCCAAGGCCTGGACGGAGGCGCCCGGTTCCCTGAAGCAGCTCTGGTCCCAGCGCTACCGCTGGTCCTACGGCACCATGCAGGCGCTGTGGAAGCACCGCAAGTCCCTGACGGACAGGGGCGCTTCGGGCCGCTTCGGCAGGGTCGGGATGCCGCTGGTGGTCCTGTTCCAGATCGTCACGCCGGTCTTCGCCCCGCTGATCGACGTCTTCACCGCCTACTCGATGATCTTCATCGACTTCGAGGCGGCCCTGCTGGCCTGGTTCGCGGTCCTCGGCGTCCAGCTCGGCTGCGCGGCCTACGCGTTCCGGCTGGACCGCGAGAAGTACCGCTACCTGCTGATGATGCCGCTGCAACAGCTGGCCTACCGCCAGATGATGTACCTCGTCCTCATCCACTCCTGCATCACCGCGCTCACCGGCGGCCGACTGCGCTGGCAGAAGCTCAAGCGCACGGGCGAGGTCGGCACCCCGGCCGGGGTGAGCCGATGAGCTGGGACCGGCAGCAGGGGTACGGGCAGGGCCATGGGCAGGGGGACGGACAGAGTCATGGGCAGGGTTACGGACATGGGTACGGGTACGGTCACGGCGAGCAGCGCCCGTACGCGCCGCAGCAACCGTCCACCCACCAGGCGCAGCACCTGCCGCAGCAGCCGTATCCACAGGAGTCGTATCCGCCGCAACAGCCGTATCGACCGGAGTGCACGGAGACCGCGGGCTACGCGGTCGGCCCCGACTACGGGGACTACGGGGCCTACGGACACGACGGGGCCAACGGGGACTACGGGGACTACGGGGCCTACGGACACGACGGGGCCAACGGGGACGACGGGGCCTACGGGGACAACGGGGCCTACGGGGACAACGGGGAAAAAAGGGATGACAGATACTGCAGGGGTGGGCCGGCTCAGGCCGGGCAGGGCGTCGTCGTCGAGCCGGCGACGGGCGAGGAGACCCGGCCCGAGTCCGCGGCCCCCCAGCGGGACCGGTACTTCGACGCCCTCCGTGCCCTGGCTCTGATCAGGGTCGTCGCCTACCACACCTTCGGCTGGGCCTGGGCGGGCCTGGTCTTCCCCTCCATGGGCGTCATGTTCGGCCTGGCCGGCACCCTGATGGCGAAATCCCTGGAGCGTCCGGCCCCGAAGGTGGTGCGCAGCCGTCTGCGCCGGCTCCTGCCGCCCTTCTGGTTCTGGGGCGTCTTCGTCGTCCTCGGGATGCTGGTCCACGGCTGGATTCCGGGCTGGGAGATCGTCTACTGGGTGGTGCCGCTGGGCGACCCGCCGGGGAGCGCCTGGGGCGAGCAGGCCTGGGAGATCCTCTGGTACCTGCGCACGTATGTGTGGTTCGTCCTGCTCTCCCCGCTCCTGCTGAGGCTGTTCCGGCTCGCCCCGCTGCCCGTGCTGACGCTGTCCCTCGCGCCGGTGCTGGTCCTGAGCTTCGTCTGGGCGGGCCCCGACAACCGCGTCGGCACCGGCCTGTGGGACCTGTCGACGTACCTCTTCTGCTGGATGCTCGGCTTCGCGCACCGTGACGGCGTCCTACGGCGCATGAGGCCCGCCGCGGTGGTCGCGGCGTCCCTGGCGGCGCTCGCGTTCGGCGGGTGGTACGCCTTCGCGCACCAGGCGGACCTCGGCACCTACGACCTCGACGAGAACCCCCTCGCGCAGGCCTTCTGGTCGGCAGGCTTCGTCATGCTGCTGATGTGGGCGAAGGCGTACTTCGGCATCGACTTCGCCCGGCTCACCCGCCTCCGACGGACGAACCGGATCGTCACCGTCTTCAACGCGCGCGCCGTGACGATCTACCTGTGGCACGAGATCGCCCTGATCCTCGCCGTCCCGCTGATCGACCGTTTCTGGGACGTCCCCGCGTTCGAGACGTACCTGCCGCTGGAGAGCCAGTGGTTCATGTTCGGCGTGGGCTGGCTGCTGATCGGCGTCTTCGTGCTGCTGTGCGGATGGGTGGAGGACGTGGCGGCGCGCAAGAAGCCGAGGCTCCTGCCGTGAGCGGGCGGGGGAGGGGCTGACACAATGACCTGGTGACCCGTGCTTCCCTGAACAAGCAGCCCCACGAAGTCGCCTCGATGTTCGACCGCGTGGCGGAACGGTACGACCTGACCAACGACGTCCTGTCGCTCGGCCAGGACCGGCGCTGGCGCAAGGAGGTCGCGAAGGCCGTCGACGCCCGCCCGGCGCAGAAGGTCCTGGACCTCGCCGCCGGCACGGCCACCTCCTCCCTCCCGTTCGCGCAGACCGGCGCGTACGTCGTCCCCTGCGACTTCTCCCTCGGCATGCTCCAGGTCGGCAAGAGGAACCACGCCTGGCTGCCGTTCACCGCAGGGGACGCCACGAAGCTCCCTTTCAGGGACGACTCGTTCGACGCCGTCACCATCTCCTTCGGCCTGCGCAACGTGCAGGACTTCGACGCGGCCCTGCGCGAGATGCACCGCGTGACCCGGCCCGGCGGACGCGTCGTGATCTGCGAGTTCTCGCACCCCACCTGGGCGCCCTTCCGCACCGTCTACACCGAGTACCTGATGCGCGCCCTGCCCCCCGTCGCCCGCGCGGTCTCCTCGAACCCGGACGCCTACGTCTACCTCGCCGAGTCCATCCGCGCCTGGCCCGACCAGGCCGCCCTCGCCGAGCACCTGCGCAAGGCGGGCTGGTCGAAGGTCGCCTGGCGCAACCTGACGGGCGGCGTCGTGACCCTGCACCGGGGCTTCAAGGAGGCCTGAGGCGCAGTCGAGGGCACGGCGGGGCCTTGACCGGCCGAACCCGTTCTCCTGAGGCCGGCCCCGTTCGCCCAAGGCCGGCCCCTTTCACTTCGGCCGATCGCGGACCCCGCAGCGGCCGGCCGGCTGACCGTCCCCGGCTCCGGGCGACGGTCGGCGTCACCGGATATCGCCGCCTCAGGTGATCGCCGTCGCCGGATATCGCGGCCACCCGATATCGCGGTCACCGCGTACAGCCTCGGGCGGGTACAGCCGTCACCCGGTGATCGCCTCGAAGGGCGCCTTGGGCCGGTCCAGCTCGCGCTCCAGACCGCCCCCGCCCGGCCGCGGTACGCGCGGTTCGCGCACGCCCGCGCCTCCGCCGCCCTCTCCTTCGCGGAACTCGAACCACACGGTGACGACCGCGCCCAGTGGCACTTCGACACCGGGTGGCGGGTACTGCCGTACGACGTAGTCGACGACCGTGCCGCGGAAGTCGGGCCGGTCCGGCGCGGCCAGCAGCACACCCTGCGCCGCGGCCGCCTCGCGCGCGTCCACGGCCATCAGTCCGATGAACCGGGGCACACGCACTTCGGGTGTTTTGGGTGGTATGAGCACAGATGTCACCCCCAGCGGTACTGGCAGGGTAACCGCCCGGGGGCGCCGTCCGGAAGCGTCAGGTGTCTTTCCGTAGCCGACGACTACACGAAGTGACCGCAGGCGTCACCAGGCGAGGCGGTAGCAGCGCGCCTCCCGCGTCGACTGTGGCCTGGTGTACGCCTCCGCGAGCCGCATCCCCAGCCGCTCGGCGACGGCGATGGACCGTCGATTGCCCGCGTCGACCATGGCCACCACCTCCGGCACCCCGGCCGCCCGCACCCGCTCCAGCGTCGACCGGGCGGCCGCCGTCGCATATCCCCGGCCCCAGTGTTCCCGTCCGAGCCGCCATCCGATCTCGATCTCTCCCCGGGGA
Organism: Streptomyces sp. SAS_272; assembly: GCF_052543235.1. NCBI lineage: Bacteria > Bacillati > Actinomycetota > Actinomycetes > Kitasatosporales > Streptomycetaceae > Streptomyces > Streptomyces sp. SAS_272. The sequence continues at coordinate 8,882 of NZ_JBMNDR010000004.1, forward strand.
CCCCAGTCCCGCGGCCACGGCTGGGCGCCGGTGAACCCGATGACCCGGTCGTCCGCGTCCAGCAACGTCCACAGGCAGAAGCCGTGCTCGGCGTCGTGCCGGCGCTGGCGGGCGGTGAGCTCCTCGTAGACCGAGAGCTCCGCGGATCGCCCGCCGTGGAACTCCATGACGTCCGGATCGTCGAAGACCCGGTGCCAGGCGACCGCGTCCTCGTCCGTGGGGACGCGCAGCCGTACTACGGGGAGAGCTCGGTTCACGGGGCAGCCCTTCAGCCGGGTGATCAATTCTGCTGAATAGACTGCCCGTGTCCAGTGCCGGTCGGCACGCAGATTCCGAACTTGGGGAGATCCCGCCGTGACCGCCGTGACCGAGCCCCACTCCGAGCCCTTCACCGCGAACACCGCCGACGTCATCGTCGTCGGCGCGGGACCGGCCGGCTCCACGACCGCCTACTACCTCGCCAAGGCCGGCCTCGACGTACTCCTCCTCGAGAAGACCGAGTTCCCGCGCGAGAAGGTCTGCGGGGACGGCCTCACCCCGCGCGCCACCAAGCAGCTGGTGGCCATGGGCATCGACATCTCAGAGGAGGCCGGCTGGCTGCGCAACAAGGGCCTGCGCATCATCGGCGGCGGCGTCCGTCTCCAGCTGGACTGGCCGGATCTGGCCTCCTTCCCCGACTACGGCCTCGTCCGCAAGCGCGACGACTTCGACGAGCAGCTCGCCCGCCAGGCCCAGAAGGCGGGCGCCCGCCTCCACGAGCGCTGCAACGTCGGCGCCCCGATCGTGGACGACCGCACCGGCCGCATCACCGGCGTGCACGCCAAGCTGGGAGAGGAGAAGCGCGAAGTCACCTTCCACGCCCCGCTCGTGGTCGCCGCCGACGGCAACTCCACGCGTCTCTCGCTGGCGATGGGCCTGCACCGCCGTGAGAACCGCCCGATGGGCGTCGCCGTCCGCACCTACTTCACCTCCCCGCGTCACGAGGACGACTACCTGGAGTCCTGGCTGGAGCTGTGGGACCGCCGCGGCCCCGGTGAGGACCGGCTGCTGCCCGGCTACGGCTGGATCTTCGGCATGGGCGACGGGACGTCGAACGTCGGCCTCGGCGTGCTGAACACCTCCGACTCCTTCAAGGAGCTGGACTGGCGCGAGGTCCTCAAGGCCTGGTGCGCGTCCATGCCGGAGGACTGGGGCTACACCCCCGAAAACATGACCGGCCCGATCCGCGGCGCCGCCCTCCCCATGGCCTTCAACCGCAAGCCCCACTACACCAAGGGCCTGCTGCTGGTCGGCGACGCCGGGGGCCTGGTGAACCCGTTCAACGGCGAGGGCATCGCCTACGCCATGGAGTCCGGGCAGCTCGCCGCCGACGTCATCGTGCAGGCCCACGCCCGCGCCACCCCCGGTCAGCGCGAACTCGCCCTGCAGCGCTACCCGCAGATCCTCGCGGACACCTACGGCGGCTACTACTCGCTGGGCCGCGCCTTCGTGAAGCTCATCGGCAACCCGAAGGTCATGAAGATCGCGACCCAGCGCGGCCTGACGCACCCGATGCTGATGAAGTTCACCCTGAAGATGCTCGCCAACCTGACGGACCCCACGGGCGGCGACGCGATGGACCGCATCATCAACGGTCTGAGCAAGGTGGCCCCGAAGGCCTGACCGAGCGGTGACCCCGGCGGGCCCGACCGGACGGTGAGGGCCCGCCGTTCGGCGGCCGGCCGCGCGCAACCCTCTTCTCTCCGCACGCGAATGATGAAGTGCCCGACATGTCGGGTATCTTCGTCGTTTCACGGGTCATGAACGGACAGTCGCCCGTCGACGGCCCGGCGCCCGCGACGCGGGTACCGGCGACGCCGCCCGGGGGTCCCGGCGATGCCGCCCGGGGTGACGAGCCGTCGACCGCACCGAACCGGGCCGGCCGCCCCGGGCCGAGCGTGCCCCGCCCCGGGCCGAGCGTGTCTGGAGAGCCCGAAGGGCCGCTGCCCCCGAGCGGCTGCGGCCCTTGCGTGCGTGAGGCGCCCTCAGAGGCGCCTGGGAGCGGTCAGAGCACCCTCACCGCGCCGCTCGGCGGGTCGTACGACAGCGGCTTCTCGGCCACGCCGGTGGACGGGTTCTGCGCACCGACGAACATGCCGTCGCCGACGTAGACCGCCACGTGGTACGCGCTGCCCGCGCTGCCCCAGTAGAGGATGTCGCCCGGCTGCAGGTTGTCCAGCGACACCTGGGTGCCGGCCGTCGACTGGTCCTGCGAGACGCGCGGCAGATCGATGCCGACCTGCTTGAAGGCGGTCTGCATCAGGCCGGAGCAGTCCCACGAGTTGGGGCCGGTGCCGCCGGAGACGTAGGCGTCGCCGATCTGCGCCTTCACGAAGGCGATGACGGCCGCGGCCGAACCCGTCGCCGTGGAGGTGCTCGTGCTGCTGTAGGCGCTGCTCGACGTCGAGGTCAGCGTGGTCCGCTCGGCGGAGCGCGTGGCCCGCTCGGCGGCGGCCCTGCGGGCGGCCTCGGCCTTCTTCTTCGCCTGCGCCTTGGCGTCGGCGAGGTCCTTCTTGGCCTCCTTGGCGGCGGACGCGGCGGCCGCGTCACGCTCGGCGTGAAGCTGGTAGTTCGCCGCGGCCTGCTGCGTCGCCTGGGCGGACTGCGCGACCTGGGCGGCCAGGTCGCCGGTGAGTACGGGCAGTTCGAGCGTCTGCGTCACCGGCTCGGCGGCGTTGGCCGAGCCGGCTGCTGTGGCGACGGCCAGCGTGCCGAGAACACCACTGGCGACTCCGGCCCGCATCGCGATCGTCGACGCGCTGCGGCGGGGTTTCCGGTGGCTGCGTATGTGAGCGGTGAGGGACATGGGTACAACCGGTATCAGGGGCTCCTCCATACCTTCAAGAAACGTGTGGTGCGCCACAGTTGTTCAACGGACGCCCCAAATTCCCTGTCCCGGGTTCTTTATTGACGCCGTAACGGACATTGCGGACGCACGTGATCAAGCCTGTGATCATGATGTTTCGCGGTTACGCCCGAATTGCCCCGCGCCTACCACCGGTCGAGACAGTTGGCCAAGCCCCGCTCTTAGGCGACCCTCACGGGTGTGGCGGAGGTCACGGAACGGTTACCGGAGCGCCTGCGTCTCGCGCCTGCGGCATGACCGCTTCCGCTCGTGAACGCGTGCACGCGTCCACATCCGGCCCCGGCCTCCCTCTGATGTGTGAACGCGGTCCGCTATCAGCACCCCGCGTCCATCTCCAATTTGCATGCAAGGGAAGCCTCTTGATATGGAGACGCCTCGCCGGCCTGCGGTGACGAGCGTAAATGTCACTTCTTGTGATCACTCTGACGCTTCGCGTACGAAGATCACTGCTGATACGACTTCATGATCGTTCGTCAGGTGGTGGAGATCACAAAGCTTGTGTAATACCCCGTGTCGCAGATCACAGAGCGGCGGGCATAGGATGCGAGGCAGTTGGGCTTGTGACCTGCTTCACATGTTCGCGATCTTCGTCTGGACGGGCGGTGTTCGCGGGCCTGCGGGCCAGTGCGAGTCCGATGCCATCGCCAGCAGTCAGTGCCGACTGAGAGGAGCGAGGAGCGGTGAACGCGTATGCGCCCATCCTCGTACTGGGAGCCCTCGGGGCAGGCTTTGCGATCTTCTCCGTGGTCATGGCCACGCTGATCGGGCCGAAGCGGTACAACCGCGCCAAGCTCGAGGCCTATGAGTGCGGTATCGAGCCGACCCCCACGCCGGCCGGCGGCGGGCGCTTCCCCATCAAGTACTACCTGACGGCGATGCTCTTCATCGTCTTCGACATCGAGATCGTCTTCCTCTACCCCTGGGCCGTCACCTTCGACGCCCTGGGTGTCTTCGGGCTCGTGGAGATGCTGCTCTTCGTGCTCACCGTCTTCGTGGCGTACGCGTACGTGTGGCGGCGCGGCGGCCTGGAATGGGACTGAGGGGCCTTTAAGTCATGGGACTCGAAGAAAAGCTGCCGAGCGGATTCCTGCTGACCACCGTCGAGCAGGCCGCGGGCTGGGTGCGCAAGGCGTCCGTCTTCCCCGCCACGTTCGGTCTGGCCTGCTGCGCCATCGAGATGATGACGACCGGCGCCGGCCGCTACGACCTGGCGCGCTTCGGCATGGAGGTGTTCCGCGGTTCGCCGCGCCAGGCCGACCTGATGATCGTCGCAGGCCGGGTGAGCCAGAAGATGGCCCCGGTGCTCCGCCAGGTCTACGACCAGATGCCCGCTCCCAAGTGGGTCATCTCCATGGGCGTCTGCGCGTCCTCCGGCGGCATGTTCAACAACTACGCGATCGTCCAGGGCGTCGATCACATCGTGCCCGTAGACATCTACCTTCCGGGCTGCCCGCCGCGGCCCGAGATGCTGATGGACGCGATTCTCAAGCTCCATCACAAGATCCAGAACTCCAAGCTGGGCGTGAACGCCGAGGAGGCGGCCCGCGAGGCGGAGGAGGCGGCGCTGAAGGCCCTGCCCATGATCGAGATGAAGGGGCTGCTGCGGTGAGCGACGCGAACGGCGCCCAGGGCGCGAACGGCGCCTCGAACGGGGTGAACGGCGCCTCGGGCGCGAACCCCGAGAAGGACCTCTCCGCCTCCAACCTCCCCGGCCAGCGCGGCCAGGGCGGGGAGGAGGTCCGCGTCCAGCGCGGCATGTTCGGCGCCGACAACGGCGGCGACACCTCCGGTTACGGCGGCCTGGTCCGGTCGATCCGGCTCCCGGGGGCGGCGAGCCGGCCCTACGGCGGCTGGTTCGACGAGGTCGCCGACGAGCTGGAGGGCGCGCTGGAGGAGCAGGGCCTCCTTCCCGGCAACGCGATCGAGAAGACGGTCGTCGACCGCGACGAGCTCACCTTCCACATCGAGCGCGAGCACCTGCTCCGCGTCGCCCGCACCCTGCGCGACGACCCCGCCCTGCGCTTCGAGCTCTGCACCGGCGTCAGCGGTGTGCACTACCCGCACGACAAGGGGCGCGAGCTGCACGCCGTCTACCACCTGCGCTCGATCACCCACAACCGGCTGATCCGCCTGGAGGTCAGCGCCCCGGACGCCGATCCGCGCATCCCGTCCCTGGTCCCCGTGTATCCCACCAATGACTGGCACGAGCGCGAGACCTACGACTTCTTCGGGATCGTCTTCGACGGCCACCCGGCCCTCACGCGGATCATGATGCCGGACGACTGGCCGGGCCATCCGCAGCGCAAGGACTATCCCCTCGGCGGCATCCCCGTCGAGTACAAGGGCGCCCAGATCCCGGCTCCGGACCAGCGGAGGTCGTACTCGTGAGCAGCACGCAGTCATCAGCCGCGTCCGCCTCGGCGCGCGAGACCACAGAGGGCACCGTCTACACGGTCACCGGTGGCGACTGGGACGAGGTCGTCCAGTCCGCGGCCCGTGCCGACGACGAGCGCATCGTCGTCAACATGGGCCCCCAGCACCCCTCCACCCACGGGGTGCTCCGCCTCATCCTGGAGATCGAGGGCGAGACCGTCACCGAGGCCCGCTGCGGCATCGGCTATCTCCACACCGGCATCGAGAAGAACCTCGAGTACCGCACGTGGACGCAGGGCACCACGTTCGTGACGCGCATGGACTACCTGACGTCCTTCTTCAACGAGACCGCCTACTGTCTCGCCGTCGAGAAGCTCCTCGGCATCGAGGACCAGATCACCGAGCGAGCCAAGATCATCCGGGTGCTCCTGATGGAGCTGAACCGGATGTCGTCGCACCTGGTGTGCATCGCCACGGGCGGCATGGAACTCGGCGCCACCACGATCATGATCTACGGATTCCGTGATCGTGAAATGATTCTCGACATCTACGAGCTCATCACGGGCCTGCGGATGAACCACGCGTACATCCGCCCCGGCGGACTCGCCCAGGACCTGCCGCCCGGCGCGGTGGACCAGATCCGCGAGTTCGTGAAGAAGATGAAGAAGAACCTCCCCGAGTACGACAAGCTCGCCACCGGGAACCCCATCTTCAAGGCCCGCATGCAGGACGTCGGCTACCTCGACCTGGCCGGCTGCATGGCCCTCGGCGCCACCGGACCGATCCTGCGCTCCACCGGCCTGCCGCACGACCTGCGCAAGACCCAGCCGTACTGCGACTACGAGACGTACGACTTCGACGTCCCGACCGCCGACTCCTGCGACTCCTACGGCCGCTTCCTGATCCGTCTGGAAGAGATGCGCCAGTCGCTGAGGATCGTCGAGCAGTGCCTGGACCGGCTGCAGCCCGGTCCGGTCATGGTCGCCGACCGGAAGATCGCCTGGCCGGCGCAGCTGGCCCTGGGCCCCGACGGTCTCGGCAACTCCCTCGACCACATCAAGAAGATCATGGGCACGTCCATGGAAGCCCTGATCCACCACTTCAAGCTGGTCACCGAGGGTTTCCGCGTTCCGCCGGGCCAGGCGTACGCGGCGGTCGAGTCGCCCAAGGGCGAGCTCGGCGTGCACGCCGTCTCCGACGGAGGCACCCGCCCCTACCGGGTCCACTTCCGGGACCCGTCCTTCACCAACCTGCAAGCCATGGCGGCGATGTGCGAGGGCGGCCAGGTCGCCGACGTGATCGTCGCCGTCGCGTCCATCGACCCCGTGATGGGAGGCGTCGACCGGTGACCACCTCTTCTTCCGAGCGTGGCGTCAGCCTGGGCATGCCCGAACTGCCCGCGCCCGCCTACCCGGACGACGTCCGAGCCCGGCTGGAGGCGGACGCGCGCGAGATCATCGCCCGCTACCCCGACTCCCGGTCCGCGCTCCTGCCGTTGCTGCACCTCGTGCAGTCGGAGGAGGGGCACGTCACGCGCACCGGGATGCGCTTCTGCGCCGACGTGCTGGACCTCACCACCGCCGAGGTCACCGCGGTGGCCACCTTCTACACCATGTACCGGCGCCGGCCCAGCGGCGACTACCAGGTGGGCGTCTGCACCAACACGCTGTGCGCGGTGATGGGCGGCGACGCGATCTTCGACGAGCTCCAGGAGTACCTGGGTGTCGGCAACGGCGGGACCACCGACGACGGAAAGATCACTCTGGAGCACATCGAGTGCAACGCGGCCTGCGATTTCGCGCCGGTCGTGATGGTCAACTGGGAATTCTTCGACAACCAGACCGTCCAGAGCGCGAAGCGCCTGGTGGACGACCTGCGAAGCGGTGGCACGGTGTCCCCGACGCGCGGGGCGCCGCTCTGCTCCTTCAAGGAGACCGCCCGCATCCTGGCGGGCTTCCCCGACGAGCGGGAGGGGGCCGTCGAGGCGAGCGGCAGTGCGGGACCGGCGTCACTGGTGGGTCTTCGCCTGGCAAAGGGAGAGACCGCACCCGCGCGCGTGGTCCACCCGCGCGACGGCGGGCCGCACGACGAGCCGCGGGACCGGGCCGTCCACGAGCCGTCGCCCACCGAGCACCTCAGTTCGCATGACGCGCCACAGGACACGTCGGCCTCCGACCCGGCTCACCCGGCAGGGCCTACCGCCGAGGAGGGGGAGTGATGACCTTGGCACCCGAGCTGAAAGGCAGCAGCCCCGAGAAGCTGCTCGCACCCGTGCTGTCGGCCTTCTGGGACGAGGACAGGTCATGGAGCCTGGACGTCTACCGAAGGCACGAGGGATACGAGGGCCTGCGCAAGGCGCTCGCCATGTCGCCGGACGAAGTGATCGCGTTCGTCAAGGACTCCGGTCTGCGCGGACGAGGCGGCGCGGGATTCCCGACGGGAATGAAATGGCAGTTCATTCCCCAGGGGGATGGAAAGCCGCACTATCTAGTTGTCAACGCCGACGAATCGGAGCCCGGGACCTGTAAGGACATCCCGCTCCTCTTCGCGAACCCGCACAGCCTCATCGAGGGCATTGTGATCGCGTGTTACGCCATCAGGTCGTCTCATGCCTTCATCTATCTGCGTGGTGAAGTCGTCCCGGTCCTGCGACGGTTGCACGAGGCCGTGCGCGAGGCCTACGCGGCGGGCTACCTCGGCGAGAACGTCATGGGCAGCGGGCTCGACCTCCAGCTCACCGTGCACGCCGGCGCCGGCGCGTACATCTGCGGTGAGGAGACCGCACTGCTCGACTCGCTCGAAGGCCGCCGTGGTCAACCGCGGCTTCGTCCCCCCTTTCCTGCGGTCGCGGGCCTCTATGCGTGCCCGACTGTGGTGAATAACGTCGAGTCGATCGCGTCAGTTCCCGCCATCCTGCAAAAAGGCAAGGAATGGTTCAGGTCGATGGGAAGCGAGAAGTCCCCGGGCTTCACGCTCTACTCCCTCAGCGGCCACGTCTCCAGCCCCGGCCAGTACGAGGCCCCGCTCGGCATCACGCTCCGCCAACTCCTCGAGATGAGCGGCGGCATGCGACCCGGGCACCGGCTCAAGTTCTGGACGCCGGGCGGCTCCTCGACACCGATGTTCACCGACGAGCACCTCGACGTCCCCCTTGACTACGAGGGAGTGGGCGCCGCGGGTTCCATGCTCGGCACCAAGGCCCTGCAGTGCTTCGACGAGACGACCTGCGTGGTGCGTGCCGTGACCCGGTGGACCGAGTTCTACGCACACGAGTCCTGCGGCAAGTGCACGCCGTGCCGCGAAGGCACGTACTGGCTCGTGCAGCTGCTGCGCGACATCGAGGCCGGCAAGGGCTCCCTGTCCGACCTCGACAAGCTGAACGACATCGCCGACAACATCAACGGCAAGTCCTTCTGCGCCCTCGGCGACGGCGCCGCATCGCCGATCTTCTCCTCGCTCAAGTACTTCCGCGAGGAGTACGAGCAGCACATCACGGGCCGCGGCTGCCCCTTCGACCCGGCCAAGTCGACGGCGTGGGCGGACAAGCACACGGAGGTGAACGCATGACGGTGACCACCAGCGCTCCCTCCGGAGGCGGCGAGGCGGCGGTCCCGCCGGAAGATCTCGTGACGTTGACGATCGACGGCGCCGAGATCAGCGTGCCCAAGGGCACCCTGGTCATCCGGGCCGCCGAGCAGCTCGGCATCGAGATCCCCCGCTTCTGCGACCATCCCCTCCTCGACCCTGCTGGCGCCTGCCGCCAGTGCATCGTCGACGTCGAGGGCCAGCGCAAGCCGATGGCGTCCTGCACGATCACGTGCACGGACGGCATGGTCGTGAAGACGCACCTCACCTCGCCGGTCGCCGAGAAGGCGCAGCACGGTGTGATGGAGCTTCTCCTCATCAACCACCCGCTGGACTGCCCGGTCTGCGACAAGGGCGGCGAGTGCCCCCTGCAGAACCAGGCCATGTCGCACGGCCAGGCCGAGTCCCGCTTCGAGGGCCGCAAGCGGACCTACGAGAAGCCCGTGCCGATCTCCACCCAGGTGCTCCTCGACCGGGAGCGGTGTGTGCTGTGCGCCCGCTGCACCCGGTTCTCGAACCAGGTGGCGGGCGACCCGATGATCGAGCTGATCGAGCGCGGGGCGCTGCAACAGGTGGGCACCGGCGAGGGAGACCCCTTCGAGTCGTACTTCTCCGGCAACACCATCCAGATCTGCCCGGTCGGCGCGCTGACCTCGGCGGCGTACCGATTCCGCTCGCGGCCCTTCGACCTGGTGTCCTCGCCGTCGGTCTGCGAGCACTGCTCCGGCGGCTGCGCCACCCGCACCGATCACCGGCGCGGCAAGGTCATGCGGCGGCTGGCCGCCGAGGACCCCGAGGTCAACGAGGAGTGGCTCTGCGACAAGGGGCGCTTCGCGTTCCGGTACGCGCAGCAGCGGGACCGGCTCGACACGCCTCTGGTACGCAACGCCGAGGGGGACCTCGTACCGGCCTCCTGGCCGGAGGCCCTGCAGATCGCGGCACAGGGTCTGCTGGCGTCGCGCGGCAGGACCGGCGTACTGACGGGCGGCCGTCTCACCGTCGAGGACGCCTACGCCTACAGCAAGTTCGCGCGCGTGGCGCTCGGCACGAACGACATCGACTTCCGCGCGCGGGTGCACAGCAGCGAGGAGGCCGACTTCCTGGCCGCCCGCGTCGCCGGCCGCGGTCGCGATCTCGACGGCACGGGCGTCACGTACTCCTCCCTGGAGAAGGCGCCCGCGGTCCTGCTGGTCGGGTTCGAGTCGGAGGAGGAGGCGCCCGGCGTCTTTCTGCGGCTGCGCAAGGCCTGGCGCAAACACGGTCAGCGGGTGTTCTCGCTGGCCACGCACGTCACACGCGGTCTGGAGAAGGCGGGCGGCACACTGCTGCCGGCCGCTCCGGGCACGGAGACGGAGTGGCTGGACGCGCTGGCGAGCGGCGTCGGCCTGGCGGACGCGGACGCCGGGGCCACGGCCGCGGAAGCGTTGCGGTCCGAAGGCGCGGTGATCGTCGTCGGTGAACGGCTGGCGGCAGTGGCGGGCGGACTGACCGCCGCGGCGCGGGCCGCCTCGGCGACCGGCGCCCGCTTGGTGTGGATTCCGCGCCGGGCGGGGGAGCGGGGCGCGATCGAGGCGGGCGCCCTGCCGTCGCTCCTGCCGGGCGGCCGTCCGGCCACCGACCCCCGCGCGCGTGAGGAGGTCGCCGCGGCCTGGGGCCTTGCCGAACTCCCGCACCGCTACGGCCGGGACACCGGGCAGATCGTCGAGGCCGCCGCCTCCGGCGAACTGCAGGCGCTGCTCGTCGCGGGCGTCGAGGTCGCGGACCTGCCCGATCCGGCACGCGCGCGTGAGGCGCTGGCCGAGGCCGGCTTCGTGGTGTCGCTGGAGCTGCGGCCCGGTGAGGTCACCGAGCGCGCCGACGTCGTCCTCCCGGTGGCCGCGGTCGCCGAGAAGCCGGGCGCCTTCCTCAACTGGGAGGGCCGGGTCCGCTTCTTCGAGGCGGCACTGAAGCCCGACCAGATGACCCGCCGTGCGGCGCCCGCCGACGCGCGCGTGCTGCAGATGCTCGCCGACGCCATGGACGTCCATCTCGGCCTGCCGGATCTGCGCACCGCCCGTGCGGAGCTCGACCGGCTCGGGGCCTGGGAGGGCTCGGCCGCCTCCGAGCCCACGGAGCCGGCCGCGCAGTTGCCGCGCCCCGCCGTCGGGGAGGCCGTTCTCGCCGGGCACCGACTGCTGCTCGACCAGGGCGTCCTCCAGCAGGGCGACGAGGCGCTCGCCGGGACCCGGCACGCGGCACGCGCGCGTGTGTCGGCCGCCACGGCCGCCGAGGCCGGCGTCAAGGACGGCGACCTGCTCGCCGTCACCGGGCCCGCCGGAACGGTCGCACTGCCGCTCCAGATCACCGAGATGCCCGACCGGGTCGTCTGGCTCCCGCTGAACTCCACCGGCCGCGGCGTCGCCTCCGACTCCGGGGCCACGCCCGGCTCCCTCGTACGCATCGGCCCGGCGACGCTCACCGCCGACGCCCCCAAGGAGGTGGAGGCATGAGCCCGTACTTCGCCGCTGAAGACCTCTCGATGTTCGGCCGCGACCCGTGGTGGCTGGTCGTCGTCAAGGCGGTCTTCTGCTTCGCCTTCCTGATGGTGACCGTGCTGTTCTCCATCGTCTGGGAGCGCAAGGTCGTCGCCTGGATGCAGTTGCGCATCGGCCCCAACCGGCACGGTCCCTGGGGCATGCTCCAGTCCCTCGCCGACGGCATCAAGCTGATGCTGAAGGAGGACCTCGTCGTCAAACGCGCGGACAAGGTGGTGTACGTCCTCGCGCCGATCGTCGCGGCCATCCCGGCCTTCATGGCGATCGCGGTGATTCCCTTCGGGCCGGCCGACAACGAGGTCTCGATCTTCGGCCAGCGCACCACGATGCAGCTGACCGACCTGCCGATCGCGATGCTCTACGTCCTGGCGGTCGCCTCCGTCGGCATCTACGGCATCGTGCTGGCCGGCTGGAGCTCCGGCTCCACCTACCCGCTGCTGGGCGGGCTGCGGTCCTGCGCGCAGATGATCTCCTACGAGATCGCCATGGGTGCGGCGTTCGCCTCGGTGTTCCTCTACTCGGGGTCGATGTCGACCTCGACGATCGTCGAGCAGCAGCACGACCGCTGGTACATCCTCCTGTTGCCGGTCTCCTTCGTCATCTACATCATCACGATGGTCGGCGAGACCAACCGCGCCCCCTTCGACATGCCGGAGTCCGAGGGCGACCTGGTCGGCGGCTTCAACACCGAGTACTCGTCGATCAAGTTCGCGATGTTCATGCTCGCCGAGTACGTGAACATGGTGACGGTCTCCGCGGTGTCGACCACGCTCTTCCTCGGCGGCTGGCGCGCCCCGTGGCCGATCAGCGGTTTCTGGGAGGGCGCGAACCACGGCTGGTGGCCGATGCTCTGGTTCGTCGTCAAGGTGCAGCTGCTGCTGTTCTTCTTCATCTGGCTGCGCGGCACGCTTCCCCGGGTCCGGTACGACCAGCTGATGAAGCTGGGCTGGAAGGTCCTGATCCCGGTGTCGGTGACGTGGCTGATGCTCGTCGCGACCGTGCGGACGCTGCGCAACGAGAACTACGACTTCACCGACATCGCCCTCTACGTGTGCGGCGGTGTCCTGGTCCTGCTGTTGCTCTCCTTCGTCGCGGACATGTTCCGCAACGCGCGGAAGGAGGCCCAGGCCCCCGCCGAACCGGCGGACTTCGACCCGATGGCGGGCGGCTTCCCCGTGCCGCCGCTGCCGGGACAGGAGTTGCCGCCGGTGCCGAGGCGCCGCCCGAGCCGGGAGCGGGAGCTCATTGTCAGTGGTGGAGTGGACACTGTGAGTGACGGATCGCTGGATGGAAAGGAGGCGTCCGATGGCTGAGGAGCCCAAGGAGACCAAGCCCGGTTTCCAGAACCCCGTGGCCGGCTTCGGCGTGACCTTCAAGGCCATGTTCAAGAAGCGGCTGACCGAGCAGTACCCGGAGCAGGAGAAGACCACCGCTCCCCGGTTCCACGGACGGCACCAGCTCAACCGTCATCCGGACGGCCTGGAGAAGTGCGTCGGCTGTGAACTGTGCGCCTGGGCCTGCCCCGCCGACGCCATCTATGTGGAGGGCGCGGACAACACCGACGAGGAGCGCTACTCCCCGGGCGAGCGCTACGGCCGCGTCTACCAGATCAACTACGCCCGCTGCATCCTGTGCGGTCTGTGCATCGAGGCGTGTCCCACGCGCGCGTTGACCATGACCAACGAGTTCGAGCTGGCCGACTCCAGCCGCGCCAACCTGATCTTCACCAAGGAGCAGCTGCTCGCCGGTCTCGACGAGGGCATGGTCGACTCGCCGCACGCCATCTACCCGGGCACGGACGAGCAGGACTACTACCGGGGTCTGGTCACGGAAGCCGCGCCCGGCACGGAACGCCAGACGGCCGTCTCCAAGGGCGAGGGTCCGCAGGAAGCGGCCTCCACGTCCGGCGAGGGCGAGCCGGCGTCGCAGGAGGTGGTCGGCCGATGAGCGCGCAGCTCGCCGCCTACGCCACCTCGACCGGCGAGGCCTTCCAGTTCTGGGTGCTCGGCACGGTCGCGGTGATCGGCGCCCTGTGCACCGTCTTCATGAAGAAGGCCGTGCACAGTGCGCTCTGTCTCGCCGGCACCATGATCGTCCTGGCGGTGTTCTACCTCGCCAACGGCGCCTACTTCCTCGGCATCGTGCAGATCGTGGTCTACACCGGCGCGATCATGATGCTCTTCCTTTTCGTGGTGATGCTCGTCGGCGTCACCGCGGCGGACTCGCTGAAGGAGACCATCAAGGGGCAGCGCTGGCTGGCCCTGCTGTGCGGCCTCGGATTCGGCGTGCTGCTGATCGCCGGCATCGGCAACGCCTCCCTGACTCAGTTCAACGGTCTCACCGAGGCGAACGCGAACGGCAACGTGGAGGGCCTCGCCGCCCTCATCTTCACGAAGTACGTCTTCGCCTTCGAGATCACCGGCGCGCTGCTCATCACGGCAGCCGTGGGCGCCATGGTGCTCACCCACCGTGAGCGCACCGAGCGGCCCAAGACCCAGCGGGAGCTGGCCGAGCAGCGTGTCCGTGAGGGCAAGCACGTTCCGCCGCTGCCCGCCCCCGGCGTGTACGCGCGGCACAACGCGGTGGACGTCCAGGGCCTGCTGCCCGACGGCACGCCCTCGGAGCTCACGGTCAGCAGCACGCTGCGCGAGCGCGGCCAGATCAGGGACGTGTCCGCCGAGGCGCTGAGCGACCTCAAGGCCCTCGAGCAGCGCGCCGAGGAGCGCCTGGAGCGGGCCGCGGTCGAGCCGCCCCGGCTGGGGCCGAACTCCCGGCGGACCGAGGAGGCGTCGAAGTGAACCCCGTCAACTACCTCTATCTCGCGGCCCTGTTGTTCACGATCGGCGCCACGGGCGTGCTGATCAGGCGCAACGCGATCGTCGTCTTCATGTGCATCGAGCTCATGCTCAACGCCTGCAACCTCGCGTTCGTCGCCTTCTCCCGGATGCACGGCAATCTCGACGGGCAGATCATCGCCTTCTTCACGATGGTCGTCGCCGCCGCGGAGGTCGTGGTCGGACTCGCGATCATCGTGTCGCTGTTCCGTTCCCGCCACTCGGCCTCGGTCGACGACGCCAGCCTGATGAAGCTGTAAGGGGTCGGAAGAATCGTGGACAACCTGATTGCGCTGCTGATCGCGGCGCCCCTGCTCGGAGCGGCCGTCCTTCTGGTCGGCGGTCGCCGGCTCGACGCCGTCGGCCACTGGATCGGCACGCTGCTCGCGGCCGTCTCCTTCGTGCTCGGCGTCGTCCTCTTCAGCGACCTGCTGAGCAGGAACGCCGAAGACCGCACACTGACTCAGCACCTGTTCAGCTGGATCCCGGTCGAGGGCTTCCAGGCGGACGTCGCCTTCCGTCTCGACCAGTTGTCGATGACGTTCGTGCTGCTGATCACGGGCGTCGGCTCACTGATCCACCTGTACTCGATCGGATACATGGAGCACGACGAGCGGCGGCGCCGCTTCTTCGGCTACCTCAACCTGTTCCTCGCGGCGATGCTGCTGCTCGTCCTCGCCGACAACTACCTGCTGCTGTACGTCGGCTGGGAGGGCGTCGGTCTCGCGTCCTACCTGCTCATCGGCTTCTGGCAGCACAAGCCCAGCGCCGCGACCGCCGCGAAGAAGGCGTTCCTGGTCAACCGCGTCGGCGACATGGGTCTGTCCATCGCCATCATGCTGATGTTCACCACCTTCGGGACCTTCGCGTTCGGCCCGCTGCTCGGGACGGAGGGCGAGCCCGGCATGGCCGGTGACGCGACGGAGGGCAAGCTCACCGCGATCGCCCTGATGCTCCTGCTCGCCGCCTGCGGCAAGTCCGCCCAGGTGCCGCTGCAGTCCTGGCTCGGGGACGCGATGGAGGGCCCGACCCCCGTCTCGGCCCTCATCCACGCCGCGACCATGGTGACCGCGGGCGTCTACCTGATCGTCCGATCGGCCGCCGTCTTCAACGGCGCGCCCGACGCGCAGCTCGTCGTCACCGTCGTCGGGGCCGTCACGCTCCTGTTCGGTGCGATCGTCGGTTGCGCGAAGGACGACATCAAGAAGGCGCTGGCCGGCTCGACGATGTCCCAGATCGGCTACATGGTGCTGGCCGCGGGCCTCGGTCCCATCGGCTACGTCTTCGCGATCATGCACCTGGTGACGCACGGCTTCTTCAAGGCCGGGCTGTTCCTCGGCGCGGGCTCGGTCATGCACGGCATGAACGACGAGGTCGACATGCGCAAGTACGGCGGCCTGCGCAAGTACATGCCGGTCACCTTCGTCACCTTCGGTCTCGGTTATCTCGCGATCATCGGCTTCCCGGGGCTGTCCGGGTTCTTCTCCAAAGACAAGATCATCGAGGCGGCGTTCGCCAAGGGCGGCGCCGAGGGCTGGATCCTCGGCGGCTGCGCCCTGCTCGGCGCGGCCATCACCGCGTACTACATGACACGCGTGATGCTGATGACGTTCTTCGGTGAGAAGCGCTGGCAGCCCGACGCGGACGGCCACGAGCCGCACCCGCACGAGTCCCCGAGGTCCATGACGATCCCCATGATCGTGCTGGCCTTCGGATCGGTGTTCGCCGGAGGGTTCTTCAGCATCGGTGACCGTTTCCTGCACTGGCTGGAACCCGTCACGGGCCACTCCCACGGCGACTCGCCGGTCAGCGCCCTCACGGTCACTCTCGCCACGATGGTGGTGCTGGTGATCGGCGTGGCGATCGCCTACGCCCAGTACGGGCGCCGGCCTGTCCCCGTCGTCGCCCCGCGCGGGTCGCTGCTCACCCGGGCCGCCCGGCGGGACCTGTTCCAGGACGACTTCAACCACGTCGTGCTGGTCCGCGGCGGCGAGCACCTCACGCGCTCCCTGGTCTACGTCGATCACACCCTGGTCGACGGAGTCGTCAACGGCACGGCGGCCTCGGTCGGCGGCCTCTCCGGGCGACTGCGCCGACTGCAGAACGGCTTCGCGCGGTCGTACGCGGTCTCGATGTTCGGCGGTGCGGCGGTCCTCATCGCCGCGACCCTGCTGATGAGGGCGGTCTGATACCGATGTCCTTTCCTCTGCTGACAGCGACGGCGGCGCTCCCGGCGATCGGGGCGGTGGCCACGGCCGCCGTGCCGGCCGCCCGGCGCAACGCCGCCAAATCGCTGGCGTTGCTGTTCTCCGTCGCCACACTCGTCCTGGCGATCGTCGTCCTGGTCCGCTTCGACCCGGACGGTGCCCGCTACCAGCTCACCGAATCCCACTCCTGGATCGCCGACTTCGGCGTCCGGTACGAACTCGGCGTGGACGGCATCGGAGTCGCGCTCGTAGCGCTGACCGCGCTGCTGATCCCGTTCATCATCCTCGCGGGCTGGCACGACGCCGACCCGCTGGAGACCGGCAACAAGCGCTGGCGGCCCACGCAGGGCTTCTTCGCCCTGATCCTGGCCGTCGAGGCGATGGTGATCCTCTCCTTCGAGGCCACCGACGTCTTCCTCTTCTACATCTTCTTCGAAGCCATGCTCATCCCGATGTACTTCCTCATCGGCGGCTTCGGGGACCGTGCCCACGCACACGGCGAGGAGACGGCAGCCACCCAACGGTCCTACGCGGCGGTCAAGTTCCTCCTGTACAACCTGGTGGGCGGTCTGATCATGCTGGCGGCCGTGATCGGTCTCTACGTGGTCGCCGGGAACTTCTCGCTCACGGAGATCGCCGAGGCCCGCGCCAACGGCACGCTCGACATGGCGACGAACACCGAACGCTGGCTGTTCCTCGGCTTCTTCTTCGCCTTCGCGGTGAAGGCCCCGCTGTGGCCGCTGCACACCTGGCTGCCCAACGCCATGGGCGAGGCCACCACCCCCGTCGCAGTGCTGATCACGGCGGTGGTCGACAAGGTGGGCACCTTCGCGATGCTCCGGTTCTGCCTCCAGCTCTTCCCGGAGGCGAGCAAGTGGGCGACGCCCGCGATCCTCGTCCTGGCGCTGATCAGCATCATCTACGGGGCGCTGCTCGCCGTCGGCCAGCGGGACATCAAACGGCTGGTGGCCTACGCGTCGATCTCGCACTTCGGGTTCATCATCCTGGGCATCTTCGCGATGACCAGCCAGGGCCAGTCCGGCGCGACGCTCTACATGGTCAACCACGGCATCTCGACGGCCGCCCTGATGCTGGTCGCCGGCTTCCTGATCTCGCGGCGCGGTTCGCGGCTCATCGCCGACTACGGCGGTGTGCAGAAGGTCGCTCCCGTGCTGGCCGGCACGTTCCTGATCGGCGGTCTGGCGACGCTGTCGCTGCCGGGGCTCGCGCCCTTCGTGAGCGAGTTCCTCGTGCTGGTGGGCACGTTCGCGCGCTACCCGGTCGTCGGCATCGTCGCCACCTTCGGCATCGTCCTCGCCGCCCTCTACACGCTGGTCCTCTACCAGCGGACGATGACGGGGCCGGTCAAGCCCGAAGTCGCCGCGATGCCGGACCTGCGCGCGCGTGAGCTCGTCGTCGTCGCCCCGCTGATCGTGCTGTTGATCTTCCTCGGGGTCTATCCCAAGCCCGTCACCGACATCGTGAACCCGGCGGTCAAGCAGACCTTGTCCGACGTACACAAGAAGGACCCCCAGCCCGAGGTGGAGGCGGCCAAGTGAGCGCATCAGCCGTCCACAGCCTGTGGACAACGGCGGCAGCCGCGACCGAACCGATCGCGAAGATCGACACGCCGAAGATCGAGTACGGGCAATTGTCGCCCACCTTGATCGTCGTAGGCGCGGCGATCGTCGGGGTGCTGGTCGAGGCGTTCGTGCCGCGCAAGCACCGCTACTACGCACAGCTGTTCGTGACCGTCGTGGCGCTGGTCGCCGCGTTCGCCGCGGTGATCGCGCTGGCGGAGGGCGGCTACGGCACCACGAAGGCGCGCATCGCGGCCATGGGCGCGATCGCCGTCGACGGACCCGCCCTCTTCCTGCAGGGCACGATCCTGCTGGCCGCCCTGGTCGGCGCGTTCACCTTCGCCGAACGCAGGCTCGACCCCGAGGCGCACGGCAACCGGGTCGACTCCTTCGCAGCCCAGGCGGCCTCCGTCCCCGGAAGCGACAGCGAGAAGGCGGCCGTCAAGGCCGGCTTCACCACCACCGAGGTCTTCCCGCTGCTGTTGTTCGCGGTCGCCGGCATGCTGGTCTTCCCCTCGGCCAACGACCTGCTGACGCTCTTCATCGCCCTGGAAGTGTTCTCGCTGCCGCTGTACCTCCTGTGCGCGGTGGCCCGCCGCAAGCGGCTCATGTCGCAGGAGGCCGCGGTCAAGTACTTCCTCCTCGGGGCTTTCGCGTCCGCCTTCACCCTTTTCGGCATCGCCCTGCTGTACGGCTACGCGGGATCGGTGTCGTACGCGACGATCGCCCAGGTCGTCGACGGAACGGTGCAGAACGTGAACCCGGCGCTCGCCGACACCATGGGCAACGACGCGCTGCTGCTCATCGGCGCCGCGATGATCGTCATGGGTCTGCTGTTCAAGGTCGGCGCGGTGCCCTTCCACATGTGGACGCCCGACGTCTACCAGGGTGCGCCGACCCCCGTCACCGGCTTCATGGCCGCGGCGACCAAGGTGGCCGCGTTCGGCGCGCTGCTCCGCCTGCTGTACGTCGTCCTGCCCGGGCTGCGCTGGGACTGGCGGCCGGTGATGTGGGGCGTCGCGATCGTCACCATGCTGGGCGGCGCGATCGTCGCGATCACGCAGACCGACATCAAGCGGCTGCTGGCGTACTCGTCGATCGCGCACGCAGGCTTCATCCTCGCCGGCGTCATCGCGACCACCCCGGACGGCGTCTCGTCCGTCCTCTTCTACCTGGCCGCGTACTCGTTCGTGACGATCGGCGCGTTCGCCGTGGTCACCCTCGTGCGCGACGCCGGCGGTGAGGCGACGCACCTGTCCAAGTGGGCCGGGCTCGGCCGGCGGTCGCCGCTGGTGGCGGCCGTGTTCGCGGTGTTCCTGCTGGCCTTCGCCGGCATCCCGCTGACGTCCGGGTTCGCCGGTAAGTTCGCCGTGTTCAAGGCGGCGGCGGAGGGGGGCGCGGCACCGCTCGTCGTGGTCGGTGTGATCTCGTCCGCGATCGCCGCCTTCTTCTACATCCGGGTGATCGTGCTGATGTTCTTCAGCGAGCCGCGGCCCGAGGGCCCGACCGTCGCCGTCCCCTCACCGCTGACGATGACGGCGATCGGAGTGGGCGTGGCGGTCACACTCGTGCTCGGTGTGGCACCGCAGTACTTCCTGGACCTGGCGAACCAGGCGGGAGTGTTCGTGCGCTGAGCCGGCGACGCGACGCCGGCCCGCGCCTGCCGACATGACGGGCCCGGCTCCTCCAGGGGAGCCGGGCCCACCGTCGTCGCACGGGTGAGCGAGCAGGGCCGCCCCTCACCGGGTTCATCACGCAGAGTCACCGGATTGGGTCTGTGGATAACTCCGGCGGTGTCGGTGCGGACCCCTATCGTGGAGGCAGTGGTCGAAGGGCGACGTACGGGGGACCAGACGATGGGCGCGACGGGCGGGATCAGCGAGATGACAGGGATCACCGGGACACCGGAGGGGACCGACAGCGAGGCGTTGGCCACGCTGCACCGGGTCTTCGGGTACGAGGCCTTCCGCGGCGCGCAGGAAGAGGTCATCGAACACGTCGTGGCCGGCGGGGACGCGGTGGTCCTCATGCCGACCGGCGGCGGCAAGTCGCTCTGCTACCAGATCCCCGCCCTGGTCAGACCCGGCACGGGAATCGTCGTCTCCCCGCTGATCGCGCTGATGCAGGACCAGGTGGACGCGCTGCGGGCGCTCGGTGTGAACGCCGGGTTCATGAACTCCACCCAGGACTTCGACGAGCGGCGTGTGGTCGAGGCCGAGTTCCTGGCCGGCGAGCTGGATCTGTTGTACCTCGCACCGGAGCGACTGCGGCTGGAGTCGACCCAGGAGCTGCTGTCGCGCGGCAAGATCGCGGTGTTCGCGATCGACGAGGCGCACTGTGTGTCCCAGTGGGGCCACGACTTCCGGCCCGACTACCTCACCCTCGCCGTGCTCGGCGAGCGCTGGCCGGACGTCCCGCGGGTAGCCCTCACGGCGACGGCGACACGCGCCACCCACGACGAGATCACCCAGCGGCTCAACATGCCGTCGGCCCGGCACTTCGTGGCGAGCTTCGACCGGCCCAACATCCAGTACCGGATCGTGCCGAAGGCCGACCCCAAGAAGCAGCTGCTGAACTTCCTGCGCGAGGAACACGCCGGGGACGCGGGCATCGTGTACTGCCTCTCGCGCAACTCCGTGGAGAAGACGGCCGAGTTCCTCTCCCGCAACGGCGTCGAGGCGGTCCCCTACCACGCGGGTCTGGACGCGGGGACGCGCGCGGCCCACCAGTCCCGGTTCCTGCGCGAGGACGGCCTGGTGGTCTGCGCGACCATCGCCTTCGGCATGGGCATCGACAAGCCGGACGTGCGGTTCGTCGCCCACCTCGACCTGCCGAAGTCGATCGAGGGCTACTACCAGGAGACCGGGCGCGGCGGCCGCGACGGGCTGCCGTCCACGGCATGGATGGCGTACGGCCTCAACGACGTCATACAGCAGCGCAAGCTCATCCAGTCCGGTGAGGGCGACGAGGCCTTCCGGCGGCGGGCCGGCGCTCACCTCGACTCGATGCTGGCGTTGTGCGAGACCGCCCAGTGCCGCCGTGGACAGCTCCTCGCCTACTTCGGCCAGGAACCGGCCGCGACGGGCTGCGGCAACTGCGACACCTGCCTCACACCGCCGGAGACGTGGGACGGCACGGTCGCGGCCCAGAAGGTGCTGTCGACCATCGTGCGACTGCAGCGCGAGCGCGGGCAGAAGTTCGGCGCGGTGCAGATCGTCGACATCCTGATGGGCAAGCGCACGGCCAAGGTGATCCAGTTCGACCACGACCAGCTGTCCGTGTTCGGCATCGGCGAGGACCTCACCGAGGGCGAATGGCGAGGGGTCGTCCGTCAGTTGCTGGCGCAGGGCCTGCTGGCGGTCGAGGGCGAGTACGGCACCCTCGTGCTGACGGAGGCCAGCGGGGCGGTCCTGCGCCGCGAGCGGGACGTACCGCTGCGCAAGGAGCCGAAGAGGCCGGCTGCGTCGTCCAAGGCGTCGGGTGGGTCCTCGTCCGGCCGCAAGGGGGCCAAGGCGGCAGCGGCCGAGCTGCCCGAGGAACTGCTGCCCGCTTTCGAGGCGCTGCGTGCCTGGCGCGCCGAGCAGGCCCGTGAGCAGGGCGTTCCGGCGTATGTCATCTTCCACGACGCCACGCTTCGGGAGATCGCCACGGCGTGGCCGACGTCGGTGGGCCAACTCGGCGGAATCAGCGGGGTCGGTGAGAAGAAGCTGGTGACGTACGGAGAAGGTGTGGTCGCGGTCCTGGCCTCATTGGGCGGGCCGCCTGCGGGTGGCGCCGCTGCGGGTGCGACCGAGGGCTCGGCTGCGGCTGCCGCTGCCGCTGCCTCTGCCGGTGCGGGTGCGGCAGCGGGGGCGGGTGCCCGCACCGCCTCCGCTGCGAACGCCGACACGGGCCCGGGCGCCTTGGACCTGTGGCCAGATGTGGACGAAGAGCCCGAGCCCGAGGACTGGATATAGGGGCCCCTGTCCCATCCAGAGCTCCTGTCCCGAGTTCCCAGGTCGTTTCCCGGTCCCGGTCCCGGTCCTGAGCACGAGCCGGAGCCCGGGTGCGCGTCGGAGGCGACGTCAGGGGAGCCGGAGGCGGCGCTGGTGCCGCGCTGGTCCTCGGCGTGCCCGGCCCGTGGTGGTCGCCGCTCCGGGCACGTTCCTCACAGGGCTCGGCCCGCGTAGGCCCTGACGTCGGCGTCCGAGTCGGTCGTCGCGGTGGCGAGGGCGGCGCGGGCGGCCTCCGAGGCACGGAGGCGGGTCAAGGCCAGGACGGCGGCCTTGCGGACGTCCGCGTTCGGATCGGCCAGGGCCTTGGCGAGGACGGGCACGGCCGTGTCGGGGTGGGTCACGGACAACGCGGTGGCGGCGCCGGCCCGGACCTGCCAGGCCGGGTCCGTCAGGGCCTCCACGGCTCGGGCGGCGAGCGGCGCCGGGCAGCCGGTCGTGCCCAGCGCCCCGTAGGCGGCGGCACGGACCAGTGCGTCCGGGTCGTCGACCAGACGGACGAGCGCCGTGTGGACGGCGTCCGGCTCAAGGGCGACGCCAGGACCTGTGCCCCTGCCGGTGCCGGTGCCTGCTTCGTCGGCTGAGCCGGAGCCGGAGCCGGAGCCGGAGCCGCTGTCCGCGACCGGTGCGGCGCCGGTGCCGGACACCGCGCCGGTGCCGTGGCCGCCCCCGCCTTCCGTCGGCGTGTCGCCGCTCAGGCGTCCGGCGGCCACCGTGGCAAGGGACTTGGCGATCGTGACGCGCACCTCGCGGGACGGGTCGGCGGTCGCCGCGCGGGCCAGTTCGTCGGCGGCGTCGACGGAGACCAGAGCGCGGACGGCCTCGATGCGGACGGCGATGTCCGCGTCGGTGAGAGAGCCGGCGAACAGGGCCGCGTCCCCGAGACGAAGGGCACGCAGCACGTCCAGGGCCGCCGCTCGGACGACGGGGTCGGGCTCGTCCAGCGCGGCGGCGAGGCCGTCCCGAAGGGCGGGCTCCGCCGGCAGGGTCTCGACGAGCTCCCGGAGCGAGGCCGCGGCGGCGGAGCGTACCGCCGCCGCCGGGTCGCGCAGCGCTTCGGCCAGCGCGGGCCCGGTGCCCGACGGCAGGGTCTCGGTGAGGACGGCGACGGCCTCGCGCCGGACGGCGGCCGCCGGGTCGGACAAGTAGGGCAGCAGGGCGTCGAGTTCGGGCTCCTCCTCGGCGAGGGCGACGAGTTCGAGCAGACGGGACGAGGACCGGGGAGAGGAGTCCTGGTCGAGGGCGGGCTCGGGCACGGCAGGCGCCGGGAGGTCGGTCTCAGGCGCGAGGGCCCCGACGCCCGCGGCGACGGGCGCCACCTCCCGTGAACCGGCCGTCGCCACGTTCTCGGCGTGGACCTCGCCGATGTGCCGCGACGGGCCGCCTACGGGGGTGAACTCGTCGATCGGCACCAGATACGGAGCCACGGGCCGGGCCGTGAACTCCATCGCACCGGAAGGGGACTTGTGCAGATCCAGGTGGTGGAACCAGGAGGAGTCGTCACGATGAGGATGGTCGAGACGGTCGTGATAGAGGCCCCAGCGGGACTCCGTGCGGGCCAACGAGGCGCGCGCGGCCATCTCCGCGCAGTCGCGGATGAAGGTGACCTCGGCGCAGCGCATCAGCTCGTGCGCGGTACGGGCGCCCATCTCCGCGATGTCGTCGCGCATCCGCTCGAAGGACTCCAGGGCCAGCGACAGCCGCGCGCCCGACTTCGGCGGGGCGACGTAGTCGTTCACGAAACGGCGCAGCTTGTACTCGACCTGGGGTTGCGGAGGGCCCTCCGGGTTGCGCAACGGGCGGTAGATCAACTCGTGCGCTTGGCGCAGCTGATCGGCGGGCAGCTCGCCGTCGTACGCCTGGTACTGGGCGGCGTCCGAGCCGGCCAGGTCGCCGAAGACGAACGCGCCGATCATGTAGTTGTGCGGGACGCAGGCGAGGTCGCCCGCCGCGTACAGCCGGGCAACGGTGGTGCGGGCGTGCTCGTCCACCCGGACGCCCGACGCCGAATGGCCGCCGCACAGGCCGATCTCAGAGATGTGCATCTCGATGTCGTGGGTGCGGTAGTCGTGGCCGCGGCCGGCGTGGAAGGTGCCGCGGGAAGGGCGCTCGGTGGAGTGCAGGATCGACTCGAGGGAGGCGATCGACTCCTCGGGCAGATGGCTCAGCTTCAGGTAGACGGGACCGCGGTCGCTGGCGACCTCCGCAGCGAACTCGGCCATCATCTGGCCCGACCAGTAGTCGGAGTCGACGAACCGCTCGCCGTGCCGGTTGACCTGGTAGCCGCCGAAGGGGTTCGCGACGTAGGCGCAGGCGGGGCCGTTGTAGTCCTTGATGAGCGGGTTGATCTGGAAGCACTCGATGCCGGTCAGCTCGGCGCCCGCGTGGTAGGCCATGGCGTAGCCGTCGCCCGCGTTGGTGGGGTTCTCGTACGTGCCGTACAGGTAGCCGGAGGCGGGCAGGCCGAGGCGGCCGCAGGCGCCGGTGGCGAGGACGACGCCGCCTGCGCGGACGGTGACGAACTGTCCTGTGCGGGTGTTGAAGCCGACCGCGCCGATGGCCCGCCCGTCGTCCGGGGCCGTCAGCACGCGCACCGGCATCACCCGGTTCTCGATGCGGATCCGCTCGCGCATCTCGCGCCGCCGCAGCTGCCGGTACAGGACCTTCTTGACGTCCTTGCCCTCCGGCATGGGCAGTACGTAGGACCCGGAACGGTGGACCTGGCGGACCGCATACTCGCCGTGCTCGTCCTTCTCGAACTTCACGCCGTACGACTCCAGGCGCTGCACCATGGCGAAGCCGCGGGTGGCGGTCTGGCGGACGGTGGACTGGTCGACGATGCCGTCGTTGGCACGGGTGATCTCGGCGACGTAGTCGTCGGGCTCGGCGCGGCCGGGGATGACGGCGTTGTTCACTCCGTCCATGCCCATCGCGAGTGCGCCCGAGTGGCGCACGTGGGCCTTCTCCAGGAGCAGCACGTCCGCGCCGCGCTCGGCGGCGGTCAGGGCGGCCATGGTGCCGGCGGTGCCGCCGCCGATGACGAGGACGTCGCAGGTCAGCTCTTCGGCGTCGGTGAGCGCGGGGATCTGCAGGGGGGTGTCCACCGGGGTGCCTTTCAGGTGCTCAGGGAGGTCAGGACGTCGCGTCGCAGGGCCGCGCGCGCGGGGTCGTCGTGGGCGGCGCGGTCGCGGGGGCGGGGCACGTCCCGTACGGCGACGAGCCGGCCCGCGCCGAGCAGGGCCACGCGGTCGCCGAGGAACAGGGCCTCGTCCACGTCGTGCGTGACGAAGACGACGGTCGCCCCGGTCCCCTGCAACACCTCCACCAGCAGGTCCTGCATGCCGGCGCGGGTCTGGGCGTCGAGGGCGCCGAACGGCTCGTCCATGAGGACGGCGCGCGGGCCCGTGGCGAGGGCGCGGGCCAGTTGCGCGCGCTGGCGCTGTCCTCCGGAGACGCGGTGCGGCAACTGCCGTGCGCGGTCGGCGAGTCCGACCCGCTCGAGCCAGTCGGCTGCCTTCCTCCTGCGTTCCGCGCGCCGCAGGCCCTGGATGGCGAGGGGCAGTTCGACGTTGGCCAGCAGGGTCCGCCAGGGCAACAGCGCGTCCTCCTGGAAGACCAGCGCGCGATCCGCCGCAGGTCCGCCGATCGGCAGGCCGTCCTGCTCCACGGCGCCGCCCAGCGCGGGCAGCAGCCCGGCGAACGTGCGCAGCAGCGTCGACTTGCCGCAGCCCGAAGGGCCGACGACGGTGAGGATCTCGCCCGGTCGGACATCCAGGTCCACGTCGGCCAGGGCGGCGGCGTCGGGGCGGCCCAGAGCGGCCGCGCGGAGCGTGAGCCGGGTGCCCCGGGCGGGTGAGCCCGTTGCCGTACCGTCCGCTCCCTTCCCGTCCGCCTTCCTCCCGTCCGCCCTCTTCCCGTCCGTTTCCGGGCCGGCGGGTTCCGCGCCGGAGGCCGTGGGGTCGGGGCTGTGCGTCCCGGCAGCGGCCGTCCCGGCAGCGGCCGTCCCGGCCGCGGGGGCGGTCCGGCGGGTGTCAGACGAGGTGCTCATGGCGCGTCCCCTCGGGTTCGGGTCCGGTGCGGTCGGCGTCGTCGGCGCCGCCCGAAGAGGCGGAGGGGGACGGGACCGAGGGGGACGAGGCCGCCTCGGGTGCCGTGAGGTGCCGTGGACGTGGCCGACCTGCGGGAACGTACGACGTGCGCGGCAGCCAGCGGGTCAGTCGACGGCCGAGGAGTTCCACGGCCGTGGAGGTGGCCCAGCCGAGCACGCCGATCGTGACCATGCCGACGAAGACGCCCGGGTAGTCGACGACCGTGTAGTCCTGCCAGGTGCGGTAGCCGACGCCGTACTGACCGGAGATCATCTCGGCGGAGATCACACAGATCCAGGACACGCCGATGCCGACGGAGAGCCCGCCGAAGATGCCGGGCAGCGCACCCGGCAGGACGACCGAGCCGAGGATCCGCCACCGGCCGCCGCCCATGGTGCGCACCGCTTCCTCCCAGCCGGGGCTCAGCGCGCGGACCGCGTGCCGGGTGGAGACCATGACGGGGAAGAAGGCGGCGGTGAAGGTGATGAAGACGATGCCCTGTTCGTTGGAGGGGAAGAGGAGGATCGAGACGGGCACCAGGGCGATCGCGGGGATGGGCCGCACGACCTCGAGGATCGGTCCGAGCAGGTCCTCGGCCGGCCGCGAGCGTGCCACGAGCACGCCCGTGGCGACTCCCACGACGGCGGCCAGCAGGAAGCCGCTGAGGATGCGGGTGAGGCTGTCGGTGAGATCGGTCCAGTAGTCGTCGCCGGCCATGCGGTCCGCGAAGGCGCGGGCCACGTCGGCGACGGTCGGGAACTGCGAGAACCGCAGCCACAGGTCGACGTTCAGGCTGGTCAGCAGTTGCCACACGCCGAGGGCGGCGGCCACCGAGGCGACCCGCAGCGCATACCGGCTCATGACGCCCGCGCCAGGGCGTCGGCGTAGGTGACGACGCGGGCGCCGCCGTGCGCGGCGATGTAGACCTGCGCGGTGGCCGGGGTGACGAAGGGCAGGAGGGTCGTGCCGTCGGCCACCCAGACGGCCTTGTCGGCGAACCACAGGGTGCCGGTGGTGGCGTCGGGGACGTAGGCGGCGCGGACTTCGTCCTTGTGCCCGGCGACGTAGTTCAGCAGCTCGGCGGGCGTCTTGAAGGCGAGGGTCTTCGTGGCGTCGCCCTTGGGCCAGACCTCGCTCGCGGCGGGCGGGGGAGCGGCGGCGAGCTGTCGGGCGTACGACGCGCCGAGAGCCTTCCTGACGTACTGGTCGTCGACGAAGGAGTCCACGTCGACGTCGCCCGTCAGCTTCGCCTCCTTGAGGATCGACACGTCCTTCTTGAGGGCGGAGACCAGCTGGGGCTTGACGGCCGGGTCGAAGGCGGAGATGCCGTGGGCCCCGTTGTAGAGGTAGACGACCTCGGCGGGCAGCTTGGTGGCCTTGGCGACGCTCTCGGCGGCGGCCACGGGGTTGCCGTTCAGATAGGCGGTGGCCTCGGACTGTGCCTTGAGGAACGCCTCAAGCACCGCCGGGCGTTCCTTGGCGAACTTCTCGCGGACGGTGACGCCGTGGAACGTGGCCAGGTTCAGCTGGGCGCCGTCGTAGAGGGCCTTGGCCTTGCCCTGGTACGCGAGCAGGCCGGGCCAGGCGACGAACTGCGAGAGGGCGTCGGTGCTGCCCGCGGAGAGCGCCGAAGCGCCCACGGCGGGCTGCTGGTTGAGCTTCTCGATGCCCTTGTCCGGGTCGATGCCGGCTCGCTGCAGTGCGCGCACGAGGGTGCCGTCGGCGGCGGAGCCCACGCTGGTGGAGACCTTCTTGCCCTTGAGGTCCTCGAGCGAGGCGAGCTTCGAGTCGGGCGCGGTGACGATGGTGTTGAGGCCGCCGCGGAGGTTGTATCCGGTGATCGAAACCAGGCGTGTGGGCTGGTTCAGCTGCTTGCCGCGGGCCGCGTTGATGAGGAGCGGGAAGTCGCCCATCGAGCCGATGTCGATCTTCCCGGCGGTCATCTGCGCGGTGATGGGAGCACCGGTGGCGTAGTCCTGCCAGTCCACCTTGTAGGTCTTGCCGTCGCCGAGCGCGTTCAGTTCCTTCTCGAAGTAGCCGAGGGAACGCAGGAGGGTGCCCGCGGTGACCGTGTTGATGGTCTTGGACTGGTAGCCGACGGTGACGGTGACCGTGGAGCCGCTGCCGGCCTCGGCGCTGCCGCACCCGGCGAGCGAGAACAGCAGGAGGGCGGCGGTCGCGGCTGCTGCTTTGGTTTTCATGGGAGATGCGGGCCTTTCACCGGAGCAGGTAGGGCATGTTGACCGTGACGGCTCCGGTGGGGCAGCGGGCCGCGCAGGGGCCGCAGTACCAGCACTCGTCGACGTGCATGTAGGCCTTGCCGTTGCTCTCGTCGATGGCGAGGGAGTCCAGCGGGCACATGTCCACACAGAGGGTGCAGCCGTCGATGCACTTCGACTCGTCGATGGTCACGGGCACGTCGGCCCGCTGGGGCGCCAGGGTCATGGCTGTCTCCGAAAAGGTCCCGAGAAATGTTGAGAAATCCCGTGCGGCAGCGAACCGATGGGGCCTTGCCGAACGATGAAGGGGTGAGAGCGGGAAGCAGGGTGGAACGGCTGGAGGAGGGTGGCGGGGGATGGAAGGTCACAGCGAGCGGTGCAGTCGGCCGCTCATCGAGATGCGGTCGCCGCGGAAGCGGATGAACTCCAGGTCCACCGGGCGTCCGTCGGCGAGATGGGTGAGGCGTTCGAGCATCAGGACGGCCGCCCCGCGCGGCGCCTCCAGTACGGCCGCGGAGTGGGCGTCCGCGTTCACCGCCTCCAGGGTGATCTCGGCGTGGCCGAGGTGCTGCCCGGTGAGGGCCTCGAGGAGACGGAAGACGTCGGTGTTCTCCAGATCGGCACCCAGCAGATCGACGCCGATGTCGAGCGGAACGTAGGTGAGGTCGAGAGAGAGGGGGACGCCGCCCAGGCGGCGCAGGCGTTCGATGTAGAGGACATCGGCGCCGGGCGGGACACGGAGGCGGTCGGCCACCGGTGCGGGTGCGGCGACGGGGCCCATCGTGCGGACCTCGTTCGTGACGTGGCCGTGTTCGTGCAGGGTCTCCGCGAGCCCCATCAGACGGTCCAGCCCATGGGGGTACTTCTGGGCCACGACGATCGTGCCGACGCCGGGCAGGCGTTCCACCAGACCCTCGGCCCGCAGGAGGTCGAGGGCCTCGCGGACGGTGTTGCGGGAGGCGCGGTAGTCGGCGGCGAGGGTCGCCTCGTGGGGGAGCGTGCCGGCCGGGAAATCGCCGGTGAGGAGTTGGCGACGGAGCAGGTCGGCGAGCTGACGTGCCTGATCCGCGCGCAGCCGACGCCGCGCACGGTGGGCGGCGACGGTGGTCGCGCCCTGGCCGGCGTGGTCTCGGACGCGGTCGGTGGCTGGCATGTTTTGAACCATACCGACCCACTAGGAAAACCAGTGTTGCCGGAATGTTGCGCCATCTGCGACAGCGTCAGACATGGGCTTGACCTGCGAAAAGGGCTGTCCGCCGAGGTAGATCCGCCAGTTCGGGGTGAGATCCGCGACGCGCTCAGGACAGCGCGGTCAGCCCCGGGGCGAAGGTGATCAGCAGCGGCAGCAGCGGGATCAGAGTGGCCACGGTCGTCGTCAGCGCCCGGTGTCTGCGCAGCAGACGTGGGGGCGGCTCGAGGAGGCGGTCGACGCGTTCGCCCAGGAGGCGGTGACTGGAGGCGCAGGACAGGACGCCGCGGTGCTGGTTGAGCTCGATCAGGGCCAGCGCCGTGGTCAGGTGCCCGCAGCGGCGTGATGCCGTGTCGTCGGCGGCGAGTTCGACCAGGCGGTGCGTCTGGTCGCAGAAATGGGAGAAGAGCGGAATGCGGGGGAAGCCGGTGGCAAGGGCGGTGGACAGGTGGAGCAGCCAGTCGTGGTGGGCGCGGGCATGGCCGCGCTCATGGGTGAGGACGGCGTCCAGCTGGTGGGAGGTGAGGCGGTGTAGGGCGCCGGTGGTCACGATCAACTGGGGTGGGTTGCCGGGCATCCACCAGGCGTCCGGGTATTCGTCCTCCAGCACGAGCAGCGGGCCCCGGGCGGGCGGCAGGCCCGCGGGCAGGTCGGGGGCGCGTTCGCGCAGGTGGGCCCGCGCCCGGTCACGGCGTCGGCGTGCCTCGACGAGTTCACGGGCGAGCATGGCGGTGGTCCAGGCGGCCCCGCAGGCCAGCAGCAGGGTCAGGGCCGTCGCCCACAGCGGGGCGGCGGAGAGGTCGTACGCCTCCGTGACCGCCGCCGGGGCAGGCGCGAAGACCCTTGAGCGGACGGTGTGGAAGACGGCCGCGGCGCCCAGCACCAGGGCCGTCAGGCAGCACAGCAGGACGGTGGCGACCAGGCACTGCCACACCCACAGCCCCACCACCGGCTCCCGCTCGGGCCAGGCGGAGCGGGTCAGCGCACGCGGGGCCGGCACCGCGGCCGTCAGGCCGACGATGCTCAGCAGGAGCAGGCAGACGGTCATGCCGGGGGCTCCGGATCCTGGTCGGGAAGGGGGCGCGCGCCACCCGGGCGCGACGTGCGTGCCGGCGGCGCACACTCGTGCGGCCTGCCACGTGCGGCGGGCCCGGCACGAAGACCGCGCCCGCCGCCAGTATGACGGCGGTTCCCCCGGGAGTCAGCCCAAGTCGACGCCCGGATTCGGCCCGGGCCACCCGGGCCGGACGCGGACCCCGAGGCCCGCCGGCGCACCGCCCGTCGCGCCGCCCCTCATCCCACCGTCGCGCATCGCGTCGCCCGGCATCGAGCCCGGGGCCGGGATTGGGAGCGTGACCTCACCCGGCGACCACCCGGCCGCTCACCTCGCCCAGGCCCACCCTTGCTCCGTCGGGACCGGGAGCCCACGCCGACAAGGTCACCACATCGCCGTCCTCCAGGAACGCCCTTTTGCCGTCGGGGAGTTCCAGCGGGTCGCGGCCGTTCCAGGTCAGCTCCAGGAGGGAGCCGAGCTGATCCGGGTTCGGTCCGCTCACGGTGCCCGAGCCGTACAGGTCGCCGGTGCGCAGGGAGGCCCCGTTGACCGTGAGGTGGGCCAGTTGCTGGGCGGCCGTCCAGTACATGGCGGAGAAGGGAGGCTCGGAGACGACGTGACCGTTGATCGCGACGGAGATGCGCAGGTCGTAGCCGGCGGGTTCGGCGTCGGAATCGTCCAGGTAGGGAAGGAGGGGGTGGGTGCGCTCCGGGGGCGCCGTCCGAGCCTCATCCAGAGCCCCCAGCGGGGTGATCCACGCCGACACCGACGTCGCGAACGACTTGCCGAGGAACGGGCCGAGGGGCACGTACTCCCAGGCCTGGATGTCGCGGGCGGACCAGTCGTTGAGCAGGCACAGCCCGAAGACGTGCTCGCGGTAGTCGGCCAGCGCGACCGGGCTGCCCTGCTTCGACGGCACGCCGACCACGAAGCCGACCTCCGCCTCGATGTCGAGCCGAACGGACGGGCCGAAGACGGGGGCGGGGTCGGAGGGCGCCTTGCGCTGGCCAGAGGGGCGCACCACGTCCGTTCCGGAGACCACGACCGTGCCGGCGCGGCCGTGGTAACCGATCGGCAGGTGCTTCCAGTTGGCGAGGAGGGTGTCGCCGGCGTCCGGGCGGAAGATCGCGCCGGCGTTCCGCGCGTGGTGCTCGGAGGAGTAGAAGTCGACGTAGTCGGCGACCTCGAAGGGGAGGTGCAGCGACACCGCGGACAGGGGATGCAGAAGGGGTTCGACCGTGGGGCGGCGGGCGGGGTCGGTGACCCACTCCGTGAGCGCGCCCCGCACCTGCGACCAGACGGCGCGGCCTGCCGCGAGCAACGGGTTCAGGTTCGGCGCCGACAGCAGCTCCGCGTGGGGCGAGCCGAGCTCGCGGGCTGCCGCGCCCGCGTCCAGCACGTGATCGCCGAGCCGGACGCCGACGGTCCGCCCGGTGGAGCCCGAGAGGGAGAACACGCCGTACGGGAGGTTGTGCGGGCCGAAGGGATCGCCCTCGGGAAGGTCGAAGGGGGGCATCGGGTACTGCCTCTCTTTCCTGCACTCTCTGGTGCTCGCCATGTCGTGGTCACCGGACACCGGGCGGATGTCGCGCGGGTGCGGCGAGCCGGGCCACACGTTACGGCTGACCTGGCGAAAGCGACATGGGGGACGGGCCGACGGGGCGTTTCGGCCCGCAGCGCCCGGCGTCCGCCCGCCCGCCCGCGGGTGGTTCACGATCCGGGACGCGTTCTTGAACCGGCGCGGGAGCCTTTGGCCGTCCGCTCCCCGGCGATACGTCAGAAAACTGCTTCATTGGGCCAGTCCCGGGACGGGTCAAGGCCAGTCCCGCAAGGAGAGTTGGCAGAACAGGGCAGGACCTGGCCGTCGTTCGCTTCACGTCGAACCCGAGGGGTACGGCATCCGTATTCTCTGATCATGGCCGCACCTACCGCATATGCCGCGCGCACCGCGTATTCCCTGATCGCCACAGACCTGGACGGAACGCTGCTTCGCGGCGACGACACCTTCTCCGACCGGTCGCTCGACGCGCTCGCGCGGGTGGCCGCCGCCGGCGCACGCCACCTGGTGGTGACGGGACGGCCCGCGCCCCGCGTGCGGCCGCTGCTCGAGCGCCTGCACAGCAGGGGACTCGCAGTGTGCGGACAGGGCGCGCAGCTCTACGACGCCGGCGCGGACCGGCTGCTGTGGTCGGTGACCCTGGACCGGGAGCTGGCGGAGACCGCGCTCGGCAAGATCGAAGCGGAGGTCGGGCAGCTGTACGCGGCGGTCGATCAGGACGGCGTAGACGGGCTCACGCTCATCGAGCCGGGGTACCGGATGCCCCACCCGACGCTGCCGGCGCTGCGGGTGGGCCGTCGCGACGACCTGTGGTGCGAGCCGATCAGCAAGGTGTTGCTGCGCCATCCTGCCCTGTCCGACGACGAGTTGGCGGCGACGGCCCGATCGGTGGTGGGCTCGCTCGCCACGGTCACCATGTCGGGTCCCGGCACGGTCGAGCTGCAACCCTGCGGGATCACCAAGGCGACGGGTCTGGCACTGGCCGCGGAGCATCTCGGACTGCGGCCCGAGGACACCGTCGCCTTCGGGGACATGCCCAACGACATCCCGATGTTCGACTGGGCGGCGCGCGGAGTCGCGATGGCCAACGCCCACCCCGAACTCAAGGCGGTGGCCGACGAGGTGACGACGTCGAACGAGGACGACGGCGTCGCCGTCGTCCTCGAAAGACTGTTTCCGTGAGTCCTGCCCGCCGACCGCCTGCTGACCGCTGACCGCCTGCCGACTGCAGGCCGGGACGACCGCCGGCCTGCCGACCGACTGCCGACCGGCCAATCAGCTGGCAGGCCGGTCGCCGGGAGGCCGGCCAACCAGCCGACCGGCCGACCGCCGCGGTGCTGTCGGTTCGGGCGTGGCCCGGACCGTCAGTAGGCGCCGAAGACGTTGTCGATCGAGCCGTAGCGCGCGGCCGCGTAGTTGCAGGCGGCGGTGATGTTCGCGACCGGGTCGTAGGAGTCCCAGGAGGTGCCCTCCACGTGGTAGGCGCGGAAGGTCGGGTCGATGACCTGCAGCAGGCCCTTGGACGGGATGCCCGCGGCGGCGTTGGAGTCCCAGAGGTTGATGGCGTAGGGGTTGCCCGAGGACTCGCGGATGACGTTGCGGTAGATGCCGTTGTACGTCCCGGGGATGCCGTGCTGCGACATGACCTGGAGGGAGGCGCGGATCCAACCGTCGAGGTTGTCGGAGTAGCCGAGGCTGCTCGCGGTGGCGACGGTCGGGGTGGTGGCCGCGGAGGCGGTGGTCGCGCCGATGAGGGGGAGCGCCAGTACGGCGACTCCGGTGCCGGCGATCGCGAGTTTGCGGGCGAGGCGGGACGTGCGGGTGGGGCGCTGAGCGGCAGCGGACATGACGAGTTTTCCTCTCCGTCGCCTGCGAGGTGAGCTGTCGGGTTCGGGCGGGAGCTGCCCGGTCGCGTCCTGACGGTCGCGACTTCACCCCAAGCCGTAACGGATTGCCCCAAAAGTTCTGGATGTCCAGAACGTCAGGGCAATGCGCTGCGGCGACCTACCTGGTTCCCCCGCTCCTGCCATGCGTATCTCGGTGGGTGTTACGGGCGGCGGCAGGATTAGGCGTCCGCCCGACAGGCCGGGAACGTATGCGAGAGCACATGTCCGGAACAAGTGCCGAATTCACAGATGACCCCTATTGACCTTGGTCTGTGCCGTATGGGGTACTTGATCCTTTGTGGATGCAAAGCGTCAACTCGCTTGGTGGGTGCGGGGGATCGAAGAGTGGCCGACGCTGGTCGCTGCGGAGGGGTCAGTGAGCCATGTCACGCCGAATCACAAGAGCGGCGAATCGGGCATTAGCCTCAACTCGCTTGTTATGGCGCAAGGGAGAGGGTGGGAGGGCTGGCTGTCGCGCGACCAGTCGTGTCGGGGTCGCTTTTCACGCGGCATGCGGCATGCGGCATGTCGCATGCGGTGTCACGCGTGGCATGTGTGGCATGCGTGGCACCCGCGGCGAATGTGGAATCCATGGCATGGGTGGCATGCGCATGCCGTCGCGGCGAGGGGGCGGGCCGGCCGAGCTGGGGATGGGGTCGGTCGACGGGCGGGGCGAGGCAGGGGCGCCGCCGGGCCGAGGCGGACCTCGGCCGGATGTCGGCCTCGGTGTGGACATGATTCGGCACTTCGCGGCAACCCGATGAATATCTCTTCGTATGGGCTGATCAGAAACATCACGGACGTGATCGGATACGGTCTGGCCCGATGCGTGCACCTCGCGGGCGAGTGCATTCGCCCCCGGGGGACGTGGGGGCTATCGGTGATCGAAACGTGACCGGATACGCTGACTCGAGTGATGGCAGCGACCTATCGACAAACCGCGTAATCGCCAGTAGACACCAGCAGACAGGAGACCCCTCGTGACCGTCGTCGGGCCGTTCGGGCTGAGCGTGCGGGACCAGGCTCTGGAAGCCGATGTCCAGGCCGGATTGGCGGCTGTCGAGGAAGGCTTGCTCGAGGCCACCAAGAGTGAGGTTCCGTTCATCACGGAGGCCGCCCAGCACCTGGTGCGGGCGGGCGGGAAGCGGTTCCGCCCGCTGCTCGTGATGCTCGCGGCGCAGTTCGGGGACAGGTATGCGCCGGGCATCGTGCCGTCGGCCGTGGTGGTGGAGCTGACGCACCTGGCCACGCTGTACCACGACGACGTGATGGACGAGGCCGCCGTGCGGCGCGGGGTCCCCAGCGCGAACGCCCGCTGGGGCAACTCGGTGGCGGTCCTCACCGGTGACTTCCTCTTCGCTCGCGCCTCGCACATCCTGGCCGATCTCGGGCCGGAGGCGGTGCGGGTGCAGGCGGAGGCGTTCGAGCGGCTGGTCACCGGCCAGATCCTGGAGACGGCGGGGCCCACGGACGGACGGGACCCGGTCGAGCACTACCTCGACGTGCTCGGCGGCAAGACCGGTTCGCTGGTCGCGGTGGCCTGCCGGTTCGGCGCCATGATGTCGGGCGCCGACGAGACGGTCGTCGACGTGCTGACGCAGTACGGCGAGCGGCTCGGCGTCGCCTTCCAGCTGGCGGACGACGTGCTGGACATCGCGTCCGACTCGCACGAGTCCGGCAAGACGCCCGGCACCGACCTCCGTGAGGGCGTGCCCACTCTGCCCGTGCTGCGGCTGCGGGAACGGGCCGCGCGTCTGTCCCTGCCCGAGGACATCGCGCTGTGCGAGCTGCTGGACTCCGACCTGAGCGACGACGCCCGGCTCGCCGAGGCCATCGAGGCGCTCCGGGCCCACCCGGCGCTGGAGCAGGCCCGACGGGACACCGTGCGATACGCGAACGACGCGCGGGCCGCGCTGGCGCCGCTGCGCGAGTGCGACGCGAAGGCGGCGCTGATGGAGCTGTGCGACGCGGTGGTCCACCGGGCGGGCTGAACCCTCCCGGAGAGTTCCGCCCCGGACGCCCGTCGACGGCCGACCGCGGAGCCGTTCGGCTGCCGAACCGCCGAGCCGTCCGGGTGCTGGACAGCCGAACCCTTGGGCTGCCGAGCCTCGGGGCCGTTCGGCGTCCGCCCCCCGAGCCCCCAAGCCCCCGAGCTCCAAAGCCCCCGAGCCCTCCGAGCCCCCAAGCCCCCGAGCCCTCCAGCCCCCAGCCATCGGCCCTCAGCCCGCAGCTCCCCACCCCTGAGGCTGTCTGACCGGCGAGCCCGTGGCCGTGGCCGTGGGCTGCCGCTGCTGCGAGCCGTCCGGCCGGCGGGTCTCGCCGTCAGTCGTGCCGTCCGCATCCGCGTCGAGCCGTCGCTACCCCTACGGGTCGTCAGCCGTCCCGGCGGTCTCGTGTCATACCGCAGGTGTACGCGGAGTTGAGCCCTCGGGTTGACGCTTCCGAGGAGTCGATTTGGTCAGATGGGAACCACGGAAAACACCACTCCTCACCGATTCGGGTGAGAATGGCGGCTCGGGGTGGGACGTTCAGCGTGATGACCAGCCGCCGCCGACGACGGAGGTAAGGGACACATGGCACCGAAGGCATCCGACGACACCATGACCGGCGGGGACGCCACCGGCGGGGACGGCGACGACCTGCGCGTCGGACGGCGCAAGGCCGTGCGGTACGTCGTTCCGGTCACCGTGATCGGTGTCGCGGCCGCGACGATCGGACTGGTCCCGGCGCTCGCCGACTCCGGCGACCCCGACCTGCCGAAGATCACGGCACAGCAGCTCCTCGACAAGATCGCCGCTTCGGACGTGCAGCAGCTGTCCGGAACGGTGAAGATCACCACGGATCTCGGGCTGCCCGACCTCGGCGGGTTGGAGAGCGGCCTCCTCTCGGGGGCGGCCAAGGGCGGCGACGGCTCGGCCGCCGATCCGTCCGCCAAGCTCACCGAACTCGCCTCCGGCACGCACACGTTGCGCGTCGCCGCGGACGGCCCGGACCGGCAGAAGCTCTCGCTGCTGGAGAACGCCGCCGAATACAGCGTCATCCACAACGGCAAGAACGTGTGGGGTTACGACAGCGGGTCCAACGAGGTCTACCACTCCACGGTCGAGGAGAGCGCGGGGAAGAAGGGGGAGTCCCCCGTACCCGCGACACCCAAGGACCTCACCGAGGACGCCTTGAAGGCGGTCGACGACACGACGTCCGTGACCGTAGACGGCACGGTCCAGGTCGCCGGCCGCGACGCCTACAAGCTGCTCGTGAAGCCGAAGCAGTCCGGGTCCACGGTGGGTGCGATCAGCGTGGCGGTGGACGCGAAGACGGGTCTGCCGCTGAAGTTCACGCTGACCCCGGCGAGCGGCGGGGCCGCCGTCGTGGACGCCGGCTTCACCCAGGTCACCTTCGCCAAGCCCGCCGCCTCCACCTTCGACTTCACCGCCCCCAAGGGCGCGAAGGTCACCGAGGGCGACGACGACGGCAAGGGCGACAAGGCAGGCAGTCCGGAACCCGGGCGCGGCGACTCCGACGACTTCGCCGACGCCTTCGGCGGTCAGGGCGGTCAGGGTGGCCCCGAGGGCCTCGACGTCATCGGCGAGGGCTGGAGCTCGGTCGCCGTCTTCGACACCGGCGGTGAGGGTGTGCCCTCGGGCGCCGAGGCCGGCGGCGACCTCGGCGGGTTCCTCGGCTCCCTCGGCGACAAGGTGAGCGGCAAATTCGGCTCCGGGACCGTCTTCTCCACCCGTCTGATCAACGCCCTGATGACGGACGACGGCAAGGTCTACGTCGGTGCGGTCACCAAGGACGCCCTGGTGAAGGCAGCCGACGCGGGGAAGTGAGCGGCGCAGGCCCAGCGGCGCAGGCCCAGCCGGGGAGCCGGGGAGCCGGGGAGCCGGGCAGTCGGGCAGCCGGGCAGGCACAGCGGTGCACGCCCGGGGATGCATGCACAACGCGGTCGGCGCCCTCCGAGTGAGGGCGCCGCGGAGAGGAAGCCGGTGAGGGAGTCCGAGGACGACGTCGACGCAGTCACCCACGTCGGCGCGGCCGCCCACGCCGACGACGCCGTCATCCGCACCCGCGCCCTCACCAAGCGCTACCGCGGTGGACAGCTCGCCGTGGACGGTCTCGACCTCACCGTCCCGGCGGGCAGCGTGTTCGGCTTCCTCGGACCCAACGGCTCGGGCAAGACGACCACCATCCGCATGCTGATGGGGCTCATCGAACCCACGGCCGGCACCGCCAGCGTCCTGGGGCAACCCATGCCGCGGGCCGTCCGGGCCGTGCTGCCGCACGTCGGGGCCCTGATCGAGGGGCCCGCCCTCTACGGCTTCCTCTCCGGCCGGGACAACCTGCTGCGGTACGACGCCGCCGATCCGACGGCCGACCCGCGCACCCGGCGTGCGCGGGTCGGGGCGACGCTGGACCGGGTGGGGCTGACGGCCGCCGCGGGCAAGAAGGCGAAGGCGTACTCCCTCGGCATGAAGCAGCGTCTCGGGCTCGCGGCGGCCCTGCTGCAGCCCCGCCGGCTGCTCGTCCTCGACGAGCCGACGAACGGGCTCGATCCGCAGGGCATGCGGGAGATCCGTTCGCTGATCCGGGAGTTGGCCGCGGAGGGCACGACCGTCTTCCTCTCCTCGCACCTGCTCGACGAGATCGAGCAGGTGTGCACGCACGCGGCGGTGATGGCCCGGGGCCGGCTGATCGTGCAGGGCCCGGTGGCGGACCTCGCGGCGGGGACCCGCGGTCGGCTGGTCGTGACGACCCCGGACCTGGCGGACGCGGCCCGGGTGCTGAAGGAGCAGGGCGCGGCCGACGTCGTCGTGGCCGAGGACCGGGTGAGCGCGGAGGCGCCGTCGCCGGACCGGGATCCGGCCGACCTGAACACGGCGCTGGTGACGGCGGGCGTCCGTGTCCGCGGCTTCACCGTCGAACGGGCCTCCCTGGAGGACGCGTTCGTGGCACTCACGGGGGAGGGCTTCGATGTCGCGGGCTGAAACGGAACCGGTGGACGACGACCACCGCCCCCGAAGCCCCGGAACGAACCCCACGGCCCCGGAGCCGGGAGCGCCCCGGTCTCCGTCCCCGACTCAGTCCCCGCCCTCGACTCAGCCCCCGTCCCCGACGCAGACCCGGTCCTCGTCCTCGACTCAGTCCCGGTCCTCCTCCTCGTCTTCGTCCATGCCTCGGTCCCGGCCCCGTTCGTGGACCTGGACTCTCGGACTGTTCCGCAGCGAGCTGCTGACGACCTTCCGACGCTGGCGCACACTCGCGCTGCTGGGCGTGCTCGCGGCCGTGCCGGTCCTGGTCGGGATCGCCGTGAAGCTCGAGACCGGGGACAGCGGGTCGGGCGGCCGTGGGGGCGGAGGAGGCGACGGACCCGCGTTCATCGCGCAGGTCACCAACAACGGCCTGTTCCTGGTCTTCACCGCGCTGGCGGTGACTCTGCCGTTCTTCCTGCCGATGGCGATCGGCGTCATCGCGGGCGACGCGATCGCCGGCGAGGCGAACGCGGGCACCCTGCGCTACCTTCTGGTCGCCCCGGCCGGCCGCTCCCGTCTCCTGCTGGCCAAGTACGCGACCGTCATGACCTTCTGCCTCGTCGCCACCCTCGTGGTCGCCCTCTCGGCGCTGACGGTCGGGGCGCTGCTCTTCCCGCTCGGCGACCTGACGACGATCTCCGGCACCCGGATCGGCTTCGGGGACGGACTGCTGCGGGCGCTGCTGATCGCCTTGGTCGTGGCTCTCTCGCTGATCGGCGTGGCGGCGCTCGGTCTGTTCGTCTCGACGCTCACGGGCAGCGGCATCGCGGCGATGGCGACGACCGTCGGCCTCCTGATCACGGTCCAGATCCTCGACCAGATCCCCCAGCTCGACGCCTTGCAGCCGTATTTCTTCTCGCACTACTGGCTGTCCTTCGCCGACCTGATGCGCGAGCCGGTCTACTGGGACGACCTGCAGAAGAACCTCGGCCTCCAGGCGCTGTACGCGGTGTTCTTCGGCTCGGCGGCCTGGGCGCGCTTCACGACGAAGGACGTCACCGCGTAGCGGGCGCGGGGCTCAGCGGGCCTTCTGCGCTCCCGTGGCGGTCCTTCAGCGGGTCTCGTACGGGAAGCGGGCGAGCGGGGCGTCCTGCGCGAAGAAGGTCTTCGCCCGTGCCAGCGCCTCCGTGTCGTTCAGGACGTCGCCTGGCTTGCTCCCATTGCCGAGCAGCACCCCGCCGAAGTGCATGCCCAGGTAGGCGGCCGAGTTGCGGAGCGTGCCGACGAGCGGGTCGGCGACCGAGGGCTGTTCGTCCGCCAGCACGGTGACGCCCCACAGGGTGCGCCCGGCCAGCGTCGCCTCGAAGTCGAGGCCGGGGGTGCGCAGCCACCCCGACCAGTGGT
The DNA here is from genome assembly GCF_052543235.1 of Streptomyces sp. SAS_272. NCBI lineage: Bacteria > Bacillati > Actinomycetota > Actinomycetes > Kitasatosporales > Streptomycetaceae > Streptomyces > Streptomyces sp. SAS_272. The sequence goes on from NZ_JBMNDR010000004.1 coordinate 49,260, forward strand.
CGAGATAGCGCTTGGTCTGCGCGGAGACCGAGTACCAGTACAACGGGGACGCGATCACGATGTCCGTCGCGCCGAGCGTGGCGTCGAGCAGCAGGGCGGCGCTGCCCTCGGTCGGGCGGACGTGGTCGACGTCGTGACGCTGGTCGGCGAAGTCGGGCAGGGGATGCTCGGCGAGGCTGATCCACGTCTGCTCCACATCGGACGGCAGCTGCTCGGCCGCCGCGCGGGCCAGCGACTCGGTGTTGCCGTCCGGGCGGCTGCTGCCCAGCACGAAAAGGACGTTGCGGCGCGTCATGTCTGATCCCCCAGCGATCGGTGTGCGGTGCGGTGCGGAGTCGGCATCCGACAACAGTATGCACTTGCATTAAATGTGTGCGCAAGTATGTGGGCGGGCGTCAGCTACAGCTCTCGGCGGCCCGGGCGACGGCCAGCAGCGTCGCTTCGCCGCCGTGGGCCGCGATCACCTGGAGCCCCAGCGGGCAGCCGTCCGTGCCGATCCCCGCGGGAAGACTGATCGCCGGGTGACCACTCAGGTTGAACGCCCAGGTGAGCGCAGTCGAATACCGGTCTCCCGGGCCCTCGTGACCGTGCGCGGGGTTCGGGGTGGTGGGCGTCAGCAGCAGGTCCGCCCGGGAGAAGAACGCGGCCAGCAGCCGGTCGTTCGCCGCGCGGACGCGTTCGGCGGGGCCGCGGTCCGCGCCGGGAGTGCGCAGCGCCAGCCAGGCCGGAGCGGGGTCCTCCAGGTGCGGCGGGGTCCCGGAGGGCGGCAGCCGGACGACTCCTGCCGCGGCGAGACGCGTCGCGGCGGCCCGGGCGAGGGCGACCGGCTCGGGGTCGGGGTCGGCGAAGCCCAGATCGGGGGAGAAAACGGCGAAGGGCGACTCGGGGTTCGCTCTTTCGGTCATTTCGGAAGCAGATTCCCGGGCAACGATCCGCCAGTACGCCGCGGCGTCCGCCGCGTATCGGACGATCACACCAGGCGCCGCCAGCCCCGTACGGTCCCCGGACCGCGCTCCCGCCCGCTCCCGCTCCTCCCGCTCCTCCCGTTCCGAAGCCCGCTCCCCCTCAGGCTCCTCCCCCCGCTCAAGCTCCCGCGCCGACCCCTGGTCCAGCTCCGACCTCTGATCCCGCGCCCACCGTTGTCTCCGCGCCGACCCCTGGTCCAGCTCCGGCCCCTGGTCCAGCGCCGATCGTTGATTCCGCGCCTGGGCCTGTTCCCGCTGCCGGGGCGGTCGACGGGCGTTCGTGGTCTTCAGGCCGATCACCCCGCACCACGCGGCCGGGATGCGCACCGAGCCGGCGCCGTCGCTGCCGGTGGCGAGCGGGACGAGGCCGGCGGCCACCGCTGCCGCAGCGCCCGCCGAGGAGCCGCCGGGCGTGCGGTCGGCCCGCCAGGGATTGACCGTACGGCCGTGGGCGCCGAGTCCCCACGTCTGCCAGGGCGTCCCCGGGCCGGGCACGGCGGTCGCGCCCACCGGCACACAGCCGGCTGCGATCAGCGGGCCCGCCGTGCGCAGCCCGTACCGCCCCTTCACGCCGATCGGCACCCCGGCCAGCGGCAGGCGCTCACCCGCGGCGATCCGAGCGTCGACCGCACGCGCCGCCGCACGGGCCCGTTCCGCCCACACCTCGGCGAAGGCGCACAAGGAGCCGTCGGCCCGGGCGATCCGGTCGAGCGCCTCGCCGACGACGTCCACCGCCGGAAGCCGCCCCGACCGCACGGCCTCGGCGAGCTCCACGGCCGCGGGCCACTCCCAGGATGCAGCCGCCCTCATCGCGGTGCGCGCCCGGCCGGCCCGCGCCGGCTCAGCGGGCCCGTCCGGACCCCGCCCCGATGAGACGGGACAGCGGCTGGGTCTCCCGCGGGGGGCTGCCGGCCAGGTCGCCGAGCCGCCAGTCCGCCACCCACGGCACGCGGTACACGTCGATGACCGACTCGATCGTCCGAATTCGCTGGGCGAGTGGCCGTGGCAGCCGCCCGGGGGCGTCCGCGACGAGGACCACCGCGTCCAGGTCGAGTCCGTGCGGGGCGTCCCCGCGCCGGAAAGCCTCCAGCGCGCGGAGGGCGGACTCCAGCCCCGTCGCATGGGTGCGGGCGACCAGCAGGACGGACGGCGGATCGCCGGCGCCGGGCCACCCGCGCCCGCAGTCGTGGCCGCCGTAGACCGCCGCGAGCGTGGTGCTGCCGGCCCCGCCGTGCGTGGCGACCCAGGAGAAGCGCCGGGGCGTGCCGACGGAGGGGTGGGGCGGCGGCGCCGGATCCGGCGCGGGCACCGGTCCGCGGATCCAGATCTCCGGCCCGCGCTGCCCGTCCGTCGTCCACATCCCCGTGTTCCTCCCGGTCGTCGCCGCTCCTTCGGGCCGCCCGGGTTCCGTCGGTTCCCGGCGCGACCCGGAGAGGGGGCGTGGGTTCCTGGAACGAGGCTGTGACGTCGTGGTGACGTGAGGACCGGGGGCGCTCGGAGAGACTCAACAGTACGTGTACATGTATGCGTACGTGGACGACCGGAGCGTGACGGCGCATCCGAGTGAGGAACCGATGTCTCGACTCAGCCGCGAGAAGAAGCGGGAACAGAAGCACGCCGACCGCCCGGCCGCCGCGGCGCCGCTCGACGTCCACGTGCGCGGGGGCGGGGCGGCGACGATAGGCGGTGTGCCGGTCACGGCGGCCGACGGCGAGGAGATCCAGCGCGCCGTCCTCGGCCACCTGCACCGCATCGCCCTCGCCACCGGCCACCCGGTCCTCGCCACCGTCCACGACGAACGCATCGGTTACGTCGTCCCCCTGCGCGTGGACCCGGACGGCTCCAGCCACTTCGCGGCGGAGCCCCTGCGCGCACCGGCCGCCCCGGCCGCGGCTCCGGCGGTCGTGTCCCCGACTCCCGCGGCCCAGACCCCGGCTCCGGCCCAGGCCCCGACTCCGCCGGCCGCGGCTCCGACTTCGGCTCCGGCTCCGGCTCCGGCTCCGGCTCTGACGGTCGTCGTTCCGCCGGTCGTGCCCGAGGAATCCCCGGCCACGTCACGGGGCGGGGCCTCCAGCCCGTCGGCCCCGATCCCGTCGGCCCCGGTCGTCTCCGCTCCGGTGAATTCTTCGCCGGTCGCGCCGGTCGCGCCCGCCGTCGACCAGGACGGGGACGGGGACAGGACCGGGGGCGGACGGCTGTCCCAGCCCCGGTGGGACGGCGCCACGCACCTCCTGCGCCCGGTGTCCGAGCCGGTGCGGGACACCACCCCCACGTTCCCCCTGCACACGGTGCCCGAAGCGGACCCGGACGCGGACCCGGACGCGGAGGCGGAGGCGGAAGAGGCGCGGACGCCGGGCTCGGACCCGGCCCCCACGTTTGTGCTCCGGGCCCTCCCGGATTCGGCCTCAGAGTCGGAAGGCGCGACGGGTTCCGGGCCGGACTCCGGGGAAGCCCGGGGTGACCTTCCTGCCCCCGGCACGGTCGCCGCCCCGACCGGTGTGTTCGGCCCGCCCCCGGCCATGGACGAGCAGCAGACCCCGGAATCCGCCGCCCCGGCCCCGACCGCACCCCCGACCCGGACCCCGATGTCGCCCCCGGCCCCCAACCCGCCCTCGGTTCCGATTCCGCTCCCGCTCCCGGTCTCCACCGCTCCCTCCACCCTCACCTCGACCCCCGCCCCCACGCCGTTCGTCCCCGATGAGCTCATCTCCGTCTCAGGGCTGGACCCTGACCCCAAACCCACCCCTGCCCGAGGCTTCGACGCGGTCGCGGAGGCGGTGCTCGGTGACGATCCCCGTACCCTTCAGGGCGCCGACGGAGCGCCCTCGCTCCTCGCCGAGCCGATCGCGCGGATCAACGAGGCCGTACGGGCGGGCCGGACGGACGTCGCGACCGGCCTCGCGGAGCGGACCGTGCTGGAGGCGTCCGGGACGCTGGGGCCGGAGCACCCCGAAGTGCTCCGGCTGCGCGAACTCACCGCCTACATCGCCTACTTGGCGGGTGACCCGCTGCGGGCCTTCCATCTGTCCCTCGAGCTGGCCCGCATCCACCGCCGCGCCCGGGACGCGGAGGGCGCGTACGGCAACGTCCAGAGCGCGGCCGCGGCCTGGCGTGCCGTGCGCGACCCCTTCCAGGGCCTGAACCTGGGGACGGAACTCCTCGGTCTGTGGACGGAGCTCACCGCCGAGGAGGGTCCCGCCGCGGACGACCTCGAAGAGCTGGAGTCGGCCCGCGCGCGCATGCTCCGGCTGGCCGCACGCGCCCGCAGGTCGGGCGGGTAGCACCACGACGCAGCCGGGCGCGGCACGGGCCGGGCCCGGTCCGGACGACGGGGCCGGAGCCTCCGTCAGGCGCGCGCCGTCCCTGCGAACGCCGCAGGTACCCCCGTCAGGAGGACAGCGTCCAGACCGCGTACGCGGCTGCGTCCGCGTTGCGGTTCAGGGCCGTGTCGTCGATGTTGGCGGAGGTGTCGCAGGACGAGTGGTAGCAGCGGTCGAAGGCCCGACCGGATGTGCCGCCCCACTTGGCCGCCTGCGCCGCCGTCTTGGTGTAGTCGGCGCCGCTGAACAGACCGCCCACCGGCACGCCCGCGTTCTTGAAGGGGGCGTGGTCGGAGCGGCCGTCGCCCTCGGTCTCGATCTCCGTGGGCACGCCGATGCCGGCGAAGTAGTCCTTGAAGGTCTTCTCGATGGTCGGATCGTCGTCGTAGACGAAGTAGCCGGGGTTCGGTGAGCCGATCATGTCGAAGTTGAGGTAGCCGCTGATACGGGCGCGGTTCGCCGAGGACAGGTTGTTGACGTAGTACCGGGAGCCGACCATGCCCAGTTCCTCCGCGCCCCACCAGGCGAACCGCAGATGCTTGGTCGGCTGGTAGCCGGTCCGGGCGACGGTCAGGGCGAGCTCCAGCACGGCCGCCGAACCGGAGCCGTTGTCGTTGATGCCCGCGCCGGCCGTGACGCTGTCGAGGTGGGAGCCGGCCATGACGACCTGGCCGGTGTTGCCGCCGGGCCAGTCGGCGATCAGGTTGTAGCCGGTGCGACCGGACGACGTGAACTGCTGGACGACGGTGGTGTACCCGGCGGCGTCCAGCTTGGCCTTCGCGTAGTCGAGCGACGCCTTGTAGCCGGCTCTGCCGTGGGCGCGGTTGCCGCCGTTGGCGGTGGCTATGGACTGCAGCTGGGCCAGATGCGCCTTGACGTTGGCCACGGGGATGTCGGGAGCGGCGGCGAGCGGGGCGGACGAGGGCGCCGGGGCCGCGCCGGCCGTCGATCCGACAGTCAGGAGCATGACAATCGAGGCGGCGCCGGCGGCCGCCGCGCGGCCGGAGACGGGGAGCTTCATGTGGGGGCTCCGAATTCCTCGGGAATCACCGGATCACAGGGATTCCACAGTGAGTGGGGTTCCAGGATGGTGAACTCTCACTGACTACGCGTCAAGAGCGCCGACCGGCCACACAGGCCCCGTACACGCAGGCCCCGGACACCCGCCGTCCCGGACGCGCAGGCCCCCGGGCATCCGCCGCCCCGTACACACAGGCCCCGGACACCCGCCGTCCCGGACGCGCAGGCCCCCGCACATTCGTCGCCCCGCACACACAGGCCTCCCCCGGGCATCCGTCACCCCGGACACGCAGGCCCCCGGGCATCCGCCGCCCCGTACACACAGGCCCCGGACGCCCGCCGTCCCGGACACGCAGGCCCCCGGGCATCCGCCGCCCCGGACGCAGAGCCCCGCCGTGCGGTCTAGTGCACGCAGAACTCGTTCCCCTCGGGGTCGGCCATCACCACCCACCGGCCGGACGGCTCCTTGACCTCCCGCAGCACGCCCGCCCCCAGTGCCGTCAGCCGCGCCACCTCCTCGGCCCGTCGTTCCGCGCCGGGGTGCAGATCCAGATGCAGCCGGTTCTTCGCCGTCTTGGCCTCCGGCACCCGCTGGAACAGCAGCCGCCGCCCGAGTCCGGTCCCGCTGTCGGGGTCGTACGGGTCGTCGGGGTGGCGCACGGCGACCAGGTCCCGGAAGGCCGGCCGACCGTGGAACTCCACCGTCGCCGCGCCCGGCAGTGCGCCCAGCTCCAGCAGTCGCTCGATGAGAGCGCCGTTGTCCTCGGCCGTGTAGTGCAGCGCGGCGGCCCAGAAGTCGGCCTGCGCGTGCGGGTCGGCGGCGTCGATCACGAGCTTCCAGTGCACGGGCGGGGGCGCGGCCGCCTCCGTCGAGGCGGCCTCGGCGGCCGATGCGGGGAAGGCCGGCGATGCGGAGGAGACCGGTGTTGCGGGAGAGGCCGATGATGCGGGTGTCTGCGTCATGCCGTCCACTCAACCAGCGAGTACGCCGCCGCGCCCGAGGATCGCCGGGAAGGAGGCCGGCCGTCAGGCGTCCGCGGGCGCGGGTGTCGCCATCGACGCCTCGGTCGCCTCGACGTGCCTCTTCGGGCGTCGTGCGAAGCGCCACGCGTCCGCGGTGAGCAGCACCAGCGCGAGCCAGACCAGGCCGAAGCCGGCCCACCGCTCGGGCGGCATCGCCTCGCCGAAGTAGACGACGCCGAGCAGGAACTGGAAGACGGGAGCCAGGTACTGCAGCAGACCCAGCGTGGACAGCGGCACGCGGATCGCCGCCGCGCCGAAGCAGACGAGGGGGAGGGCGGTGACGACACCGGTGGAGGCGAGGAGCGCCGCGTGCCCGGGGCCCTCCGTCGCGAAGGTGGCGTGGCCGTGCGCGGAGAGCCAGATCAGGTAGGCCAGCGCGGGCAGGAACTGGACGGCGGTCTCGGCGGTCAGCGACTCGACCCCGCCGAGGTTGACCTTCTTCTTCACCAGTCCGTAGGTGGCGAACGAGAAGGCGAGGCAGAGGGAGATCCACGGCGGGTGGCCGTAGCCGACGGTCAGCACCAGCACCGCCGCGAAGCCGACGCCGACCGCCACCCACTGCACGGGCCGCAGCCGTTCCTTGAGGATCAGCACCCCCATGGCGATGGTGACCAGCGGGTTGATGAAGTACCCGAGGGACGCCTCGACCACATGGCCGCTGTTGACGGCCCAGATGTAGACGCCCCAGTTCACGGTGATGACGGCCGCGGCGACCACCACGAGCGCCAGTCGGCGGGGCTGCCGCAGCAGCTCTCCGGCCCACGCCCAGCGCCGCACCACGAGCAGCGCGACGCCGACGAAGGCGAGGGACCACACCATGCGGTGGGCGAGGATCTCGGTCGCCCCGGCCGGTTTGAGGAGCGGCCAGAAGAGCGGCACGAGGCCCCACATCCCGTACGCCGCGAAGCCGTTCAGCAGACCTATCCGGCCCTCACTCTTCGACGTCCCGGCCACCACGGGCCCCTCTCTCTCTCGTGACAGGCCCTCCCACGTCAGGCATGCGTGGACGACGGTAACGCCGAGCGCCCCCGCCTGTCATGCCCGTATCGCTATACGGTCATGACAGGCGGGGCGGGGTGGCCTCGCGCACCCGTGCGGGGCGCGTCAGCCCTTGAGCGCGAGCGCGATCGAGTCGGCGATCGGCGTGGTGGGACGTCCGGTCAGCCGGGACAGGTCGCCGCTGGTGCCGGCCAGCTCGCCCTTCGCGATGGACGCCTCCACGCCGCCCAGGATCGCGGCGAACGGGCCCGGGAGTCCGGCGTGGGTCGTCAGGATGCCGACGAAGTCGTCGACCGAGACGGCGTTGTAGGCGATCTCCCGCCCGGTCTGCCGGCTCAGCTCGGCGGCGTACTCGGCGAAGCTCCAGGCGGTGTCGCCGCTCAGCTCGTAGGTCGTGTTCTCGTGCCCCTCGCCGGTGAGGACGGCCACGGCGGCGGCGGCGTAGTCGGCCCGGGCGGCGGAGGCGACACGGCCCTCGCCGGCGGCTTGGGTGACGTTGCCGGTCTGGAGCACGGGGGCCAGCTGCTCGGTGTAGTTCTCGTTGTACCAGCCGTTGCGCAGCAGCGAGTACGGGACGCCGGACTCGAGGAGCGCCGCTTCCGTGCCCTTGTGGTCGTCGGCGAGGGCGGCGGTCAGCGAGCCCGGGGCGCTGGTGTAGGCGAGGAGGGCGACGCCCGCGGCCTTAGCGGCCTCGATGACGACCTTGTGCTGGCCGACGCGGCCCTTGTCGAACTCGTTTCCGGAGACGAGGAGCACCTTGTCGCCGGCGGCGAAGAGGCCGTCGAAGGTCTCGGGCGCGTTGTAGTCGGCGACGGCGAGCCTGACACCGCGGGCCGCGAGGTCGGCGGCCCTGGCCTCGTCGCGCACGACTGCTGTTATCTGCTCTGCCGGAACCTTCTCCAGCAGCTGCTCGACGACGTGACGGCCGAGGTTTCCGGTGGCTCCGGTGACGACGATGCTCATGGCTCAGACACTCCTGGTGGGGGCTGCGGGGATGCACTAACCATAGAGGAGGCGCTAACCAAGCGAAAGTACCCACTTTGAAGTAAGGTACTGGCATGGCAGTAAGTATCCCGAGCGTCGATGACACGATGTGCCCGCACCGCCTGGTCCTGGAGCACCTCACCAGCCGCTGGGGCGTCCTCGTGCTGATCCACCTCCTCGACCGCTCGTACCGGTTCAGCGAACTGCGCCGGGCGATCGGGCGGGTCAGCGAGAAGATGCTGACCCAGACCCTGCAGACCCTGGAGCGCGACGGCCTGGTCCACCGCGACGCCAAGCCGGTGATCCCGCCCCGCGTCGACTACTCCCTCACCGACCTCGGCCGGGAGGCCGCGGAGCAGGTGCGCGCACTGGCCGACTGGACGCACCGGCGCATGTCCGACGTGGAGAAGGCCCGCCAGACATACGACGAGGCCCGGGACCACCGGTCCCGGGCCCACTGATCGTTCACACCGTCCGCAGCGTCCAAGCGCGCTGCGCGCGCAGGTCGCGCCGCGTCCGCCCTCCCCGCCGGCCGTTCACCGCGTCCGCGTCCGCGTGCGTCGTACGCCTCAGCCGGCGACGGTCCAGGTGTCGCCGCCGGCCAGCAGTGCGGCGAGGTCGCCCTTGCCGTGTTGTTCGACGGCGGTGTCGAGCTGGTCCGCCATCTGTGTGTCGTAGACGGACCGTTCCACCGAGCGCAGCACGCCGATGGGCGTGTGGTGGAGGGTGTCGGGGTCCGCGAGACGGGAGAGGGCGAAGGCCGTGGTCGGGGACGCGGCGTGCGCGTCGTGGACCAGGACGTCGGTCTCGTTCTCCGGCGTCACCGCCACCACCTTCAGATCGCCGGTCGCAGGGTCGCGGACGACTCCCTTGGCCAGACCCGCCCCGAACCGGATGGGCTGCCCGTGCTCCAGCCGGATCACCGCGTCCTCGGCGGTCTCACGGTCCTTCAGCGCGTCGAAGGCCCCGTCGTTGAAGATGTTGCAGTTCTGGTAGATCTCGACCAGCGCGGTCCCGGGGTGTGCGGCCGCCTGGCGCAGCACGTCGGTGAGGTGCTTGCGGTCGGAGTCGACGGTGCGGGCGACGAAGGACGCCTCCGCGCCGATCGCGAGGGACACCGGGTTGAAGGGCGAGTCCAGGGAGCCCATCGGCGTCGACTTGGTGATCTTGCCGACTTCCGAGGTCGGGGAGTACTGGCCTTTGGTGAGGCCGTAGATCCGGTTGTTGAAGAGCAGGATCTTGAGGTTGACGTTGCGGCGCAGGGCGTGGATGAGGTGGTTGCCGCCGATGGACAGGGCGTCGCCGTCGCCGGTGACGACCCAGACGGACAGGTCACGGCGCGAGGAGGCCAGGCCGGTCGCGATGGCGGGGGCGCGGCCGTGGATGGAGTGCATCCCGTAGGTGTTCATGTAGTACGGGAAGCGCGAGGAGCAGCCGATCCCGGAGACGAAGACGATGTTCTCCTTGGCCAGACCCAGCTCGGGCATGAAGCCCTGCACCGCGGCGAGGATCGCGTAGTCGCCGCAGCCCGGGCACCAGCGCACCTCCTGGTCCGACTTGAAGTCCTTCATGGACTGCCGGGCCTCGGCCTTGGGAACGAGGGTGAGCGCCTCGGTCGTGCCGCCGGGGCGGTGTGTCGACGTCTCAGTCATCGATGGCCTCCTTGAGCGCCGCGGCGAGCTGCTCGGCTTTGAACGGCATGCCGTTGACCTGGTTGTAGGAGTGGGCGTCGACGAGGTAGCGGGCGCGGATGAGGGTGGCGAGCTGGCCGAGGTTCATCTCGGGGACGACGACCTTGTCGTACCCCTTCAGCACCGCTGCGAGGTTGCGCGGGAAGGGATTGAGGTGGCGCAGGTGGGCCTGTGCGATCGGCGTCCCGGCTGCGCGCAGCCGCCGGACCGCGGCGGTGATCGGGCCGTAGGTGGAGCCCCAGCCCAGCACCAGGGTCCGGGCGGCGTGCGGGTCGTCGACCTCGAGGTCCGGGACGTCGATGCCGTCGATCTTGGCCTGGCGGGTGCGGACCATGAAGTCGTGGTTGGCCGGGTCGTAGGAGATGTTGCCCGTGCCGTCCTGTTTCTCGATCCCGCCGATGCGGTGCTCGAGACCCGGCGTGCCGGGGATCGCCCAGGGGCGCGCCAGAGTGTGCGGGTCACGCTTGTAGGGCCAGAACACCTCGGTTCCGTCGGCCAGGGTGTGGTTGGGGCCCTGCGCGAACTGCACCCGCAGATCGGGCAGTTCGTCGGGCGACGGGATGCGCCACGGCTCCGAGCCGTTGGCCAGGTAGCCGTCGGAGAGCAGGAACACCGGGGTGCGGTAGGCGAGGGCGATACGGGCGGCGTCCAGGGCGGCGTCGAAGCAGTCGGCGGGGGTGCGCGGAGCCACGATCGGCACCGGGGCCTCGCCGTTGCGCCCGTACATCGCCTGCAGCAGGTCCGCCTGCTCGGTCTTGGTCGGCAGCCCCGTCGACGGCCCGCCGCGCTGGATGTCGATCACGAGCAGCGGCAGCTCCAGCGACACGGCGAGGCCGATCGTCTCCGACTTGAGCGCCACGCCCGGACCGGACGTCGTGGTGACGGCCAGACTGCCGCCGAAGGCCGCGCCCAGCGCCGCGCCGATCCCGGCGATCTCGTCCTCGGCCTGGAAGGTGCGCACGCCGAAGTTCTTGTGCTTCGACAGCTCGTGCAGGATGTCCGAGGCAGGCGTGATCGGATACGAGCCCAGGAACAGCGGCAGATCCGCCTGCCGGGAGGCCGCGACCAGACCGTAGGACAGGGCCAGGTTGCCGGAGATGTTGCGGTAGACGCCGGCCGGGAAGGCCTGCGCGGCCGGCGCGACCTCGTAGGACACCGCGAAGTCCTCGGTCGTCTCCCCGAAGTTCCAGCCGGCCCGGAACGCGGCGATGTTGGCGGCCGCGATGTCGGGCTTCTTCGCGAACTTCGACTTCAGGAACTTCTCGGTGCCCTCGGTGGGCCGGTGGTACATCCACGACAAGAGACCGAGCGCGAACATGTTCTTGCTGCGCTCGGCCTCTTTACGGGTGAGGTCGAATTCCTTGAGAGCCTCGACGGTCAGGGTGGTCAACGGGACCGGGTGGAGCTGATAACCGTCGAGGGAGCCGTCCTCCAGCGGCGAGGCCGCGTACCCGACTTTCTGCATGGCGCGTTTGGTGAACTCATCTGTGTTCACGATGATCTGGGCGCCGCGCGGCACGTCGGCGATGTTCGCCTTCAGCGCCGCCGGGTTCATGGCCACCAGCACATTCGGCGCGTCGCCCGGAGTGAGGATGTCGTGATCGGCGAAATGCAGCTGGAACGACGACACCCCGGGAAGCGTTCCCGCGGGCGCACGGATCTCGGCCGGGAAGTTCGGCAGTGTCGACAGGTCGTTGCCGAAAGACGCCGTCTCCGAAGTGAAACGATCACCGGTCAACTGCATGCCGTCGCCGGAGTCCCCCGCGAACCTGATGATCACCCGGTCGAGGCGGCGGACGTCCTTCGTCCCACCGGGCTTGCGCTGCTCTCCCACGACGGCCGCATCCGCTCCGTCGGTTCCGTCGGCCTGTTCTGCTGGGCTGACCTGACTGGTCACTGAACTGGACCTCCCTCGAGGCGGCTGTCCCGGAGCGCCCTTCCCGAAGGCTCTCCAGGGATCAACCCTACGTCTGTAAGGGTCGCCTTCCTTCGGCCATTCGTATGACGGTCACTGTCCCGAGACGGCCCGGCACCCCCGCTAACCATGATTTCCCGCCCCCCGGCGCAACTCCGTTAGACGCTCCGGAATCCCGCCGCGGTTCTGTGGTGTTTCTCCACCGCTTCCTCCGAGTTCCCCCCTCTGATTTCCTCACCCGACGCACGGCACAGTGCCATCTGTTTATGAATTCAGGTAAGTGAGAACTGCCAGTACGCGGCGGTGATCTCCGTCACTCGGAGACAGCCCGAGCTTCAGGAAGATATTGCTGACGTGTTTCTCGACGGCTCCGTCGCTGACGACCAGCTGCCGGGCGACCGCCGAGTTCGTCCGGCCCTCGGCCATCAGCCCGAGGACCTCCCGCTCCCGCGGGGTGAGTCCGGCCAGCACGTCCTGCTTCCGGCTCCGCCCGAGCAGCTGCGCCACGACCTCCGGGTCCAGCGCGGTGCCGCCCTCGGCGACCCGCACCACGGCGTCCACGAACTCCCGCACCTCGGCCACGCGGTCCTTCAGGAGATATCCGACCCCGCGTGTCGAACCGGCCAGCAGTTCGGTGGCGTACCTCTCCTCCACGTACTGCGACAGCACCAGCACGCCGAGTCCGGGGTGCGCCTTGCGCAGCTGGACGGCGGCCCGCACGCCCTCGTCCGTGTGGGTCGGCGGCATCCGCACGTCCGCGACGACGACGTCGGGCAGCGCGCCCTCGTCGTCCAGCTCGGTGATCGTCTTGACCAGGGCTTCGGCGTCCCCGACCCCCGCGACCACGTCATGTCCCCGGTCGGTGAGCAACCGGGTCAGTCCCTCCCGCAACAGCACCGAATCCTCGGCGATGACCACCCGCACCCTGTCCTCCACGATCCTCGGCCCCCCAGCCGTCCACCCGTCGGTCGAACCAGTCAAGCATTTCAGCAACAGGCTCGTCTCTACCCGGCGAGAGTCGGGCCCGGCTGGAGGACGACGTGAAAACGGCCCCGGCCCACCGCCTTTCGGCCGCCCGCCGAGGCGACGAGGCGACGAGAGGAGGAGGACCTGGAGCCGGACGCCGGAGAGGAAGGGAGGAGGGGAGGGGGAGGCCGGATGACGGGTGACGGGAGGAGTGGGCCGGGGAGCCGGGGAGCCGGCGAGCCGGGTGACGGTGGAAGGGGAAGCCGGGAGCCGGGCGGCCGGGAGCTGGGCGACGGAGGTCCCGGGGAGACGAGGGCCGCGGGCCGAAGGTCCGGGGGAGACGAGGCCCGTGGGCCGTAAGTCCGGGGAGACGAGGGCCGCGGGCCGAAGGTCTCAGATCCGACCGCCTCGCCAGGGCAGTTCCGCGGTGATCCGGGTAGGGCCGCCCACCGGTGAGTCCACGACGAGGATCCCGTCCACCGAGTCCAGCCGTCCGGCGAGCCCGGCCAGCCCCGACCCTCCGCCGGAGGCGTCCGCTCCGCCCACGCCGTCGTCCGCCACCTGCAGCATCAGCCGGTTCTCCGCCCGCCACACGTCGACCGAGGCCGATCGCGCCCCACTGTGCTTGCTGATGTTCTGCAGCAGCTCCGAGACGGTGAAGTAGGCGATGCCCTCGATCGCCGCAGCCGGCCGTTCGGCCAGGTCCACGTCCACCTTCACCGGGACCGTGCAGCGCGAGGCCACCGAGGACAACGCCGCGTCCAGGCCCCGGTCGGTCAGGACGGCCGGGTGGATGCCGCGAGCCAGGTCCCGCAGCTCCTGCAGAGCCGTCTTCACCTCGCCGTGCGCCTCGCCGACCATCCGCGCCGCCGTCTGCGGGTCGTCCCGCAGCTTCTCCTTCGCCATCCCGAGATCCATCGCCAGCGCCACCAGCCGGGCCTGCGCCCCGTCGTGCAGATCGCGTTCGATGCGACGCAGATCGGCCGCCGCGGTGTCCACCACGACCCCGCGGTCGGACTCCAGCTCCACCACCCGCGCACCCAGCGACGACGGCCCCAGCAGCCCGTGCACCAGCAGCCTGTCCACCGTCGTCAGCGCCCGCACGATCCACGGCGTGGCCAGCGTGATGAGCAGACCCACCAGCGCCGTCACGGCGATCTCGAACGGGTTGTCGAGGTAGACGCTGTGGTGTTCGTCGCCGTACAGCTGGATGCCGCCCTGACCGGCGTACATCGGGAAGACCCAGAACCACAGCGGGTACGTCAGCATGCCCCAGCCTGCCGACCACACCGCCACGGTGACACCGAACGAGAGCACCGCCCACGGCAGATGCAGCACCGCGTACAGGGCGTTCCGCCAGGATGTGCCGCTCTTGAGGACGGCCGCCATCCAGGCCATCGCGCCGCTTCCGCGCGGCCGCAGCGGCTCCGGGGCGGCCACCTCCAGACCGAGCAGCCCACGCGCCCGGGCCCGCTCCAGCGCCCCGAAGCCGCGGCATGCCGTCAGGCCCGCCGCCAGCACGGGGATGCCGAGGAACGTCACCAGCAGGCCCGCCCCGAGCGACAGCATCGTCACCGTGAAGGTGAACAGCACGATGCTGATCGGCAGGCTCAGCAGGACGTACACGAGCTCCCGCCAGTGGCGCGCGCTGAGCGGCTCCCGCAGTCCCACGGGAAGCAGCTGCCGGCGCTTTCCGGCCCCGTGGCCGGCCTCGCTCCCGACCTGCCCTCCGTGCCCGTATCCGCGCCCGTCACGGCCGTTCCCGTCCTGCCCTGCATACCCGTCGTACTGGTCGTACTGCCCGTACTGGTCGTACTGCCCGTACTGGTTGTACTGCGTGGCCATCGGCGTCGTCCGTTCTGCTCGGCCCTGCTCATCGCGCGGCTGTCGATCCGTACCTCCCAGCCTCCTCGGCGGCCGCCACCCGGACCATGGAGTCCGTCGGCGTCTCGCAAGGGGGGTTTTCCCTACCCCGCGCGGTCACGGCTTCCCGCTCCGGTTCCGCCAGGGAAGCTCCGCGGTCACCGTCGTGGGACCCCCCTCCGGCGACTCCACGACGAAGAGCCCGTCGACCGCGTCCAGCCGCTCCGCCAGCCCCCGCATCCCCGATCCGCCGTCGAGCCGCGCGCCGCCCCGGCCGTCGTCCCACACCTGGATGAGCAGTCGGTCGCCGGACCGCCACACCTCGACCGAGGCCGACCGGGCCCCGCTGTGCTTGCTGACGTTCTGCAGCAGCTCCGAGACGGTGAAGTAGGCGATGCCCTCGATGGCCTGCGCCGGCCTGCTCGTCAGGTCGGCGGTCACCTTCACCGGCACCGTGCAGCGCGAGGCCACCGAGGACAGCGCCGCGTCCAGGCCCCGGTCGGTCAGGACGGCGGGGTGGATGCCGCGCGCCAGGTCCCGCAGCTCCTGCAGCGCGAGCTTCACCTCGCCGTGCGCCTCCTCCACCATCGCCGCCACGACGTCGTCGGCCTGCCCCTCCAGCAACTTCTCCTTGGCCAGACCCAGCCCCATCGCCAGGTTCACCAGCCGGGCCTGCGCCCCGTCGTGCAGATCGCGTTCGATGCGCCGCAGATCGGCGGCCGCGGTGTCGACCACGACCCCGCGGTCGGACTCCAGCTCCGCGATGCGCCGCTCCAGCTCGTCGGAGGGGGAGAGCAGACCTCGCACCATCGCCCGGTCCGCGTTGGTGAGCCCGCGCGCCAGGAACGGCAGCACCGGCCACAGCACGAACAGCGAGGGCACCATCACGCTGAACGTGACAACGCCCCAGGGCAGCCGGATCAGGTCGTACAGCACCGTGCGCCACGCCACCGGGTCCTTCAGCGCCAGCCACATCTGCTGCAGAAGGCCGCCCGCTCTGCGCAGCGGCAGCGGGCTCGGCTCGTCGATCCGCACCCCCAGCAGCTTGCGCGCCCGAGCCCGTTCGAACCGGCCCATCAGCCGCGCCCCGCCCAGCCCGAGCGCGAGCAGCGGGAACCCCACCACCGTGACGGTCATCGCGGCCCCGGTGACGATCACCGTCATCACGTAGGCGAACCCGATCAACGCCATCGGCAGATTGGTCAGCAGATGCGCGATCTCCCGCCACGTCTGCGGATCGAACGCGAGACGGGCCGGAGGCGGACGGTCGTCGTCGTACCCCCCGCCCGGTGGTCCGGAGGAACCCGGAGGGACGGCGGAATGGCTGGCGGAAGCGGTCATAGGGGTCAGCCTGCCGCCCCGCCCGACCCCGCGCCATGAGGTCTGCTGCCTTCCGCTACCGGGGGAAAACCCCCGCCTCGCGTCCCGACCTGTGACGGGCTGCTTACCGTCTCTTTATCAGGGCCTAGACTCCCGTGCGTACAGATCGTCGAACCGGCCTGCCGTCGAAGAGGCTGAGGTCAGGGAGCGAGGGGACGGACGTGCGGGAACCGACCGTCGATGTCGCGGCGGACTATGCGGCCGACTACTTCCAGTCCTACTCCGTCGTCGGGCTGCTCGCCGTCGTCGGCGTGCTCTTCGTCGCCGTGGCCTTCGGCGCGGGACGCCTGCTGCGCCCGGTGGTCCCCACCCCGGAGAAGCTTCTGACGTACGAGTGCGGAGTCGACCCCGTCGGCGAGGGCTGGGCCCACACCCAGGTCCGCTACTACGTCTACGCCTTCCTCTATGTGATCTTCGCGGTCGACTCGATCTTCCTCTTTCCCTGGGCGACGGTCTTCGCCGCCCCCGGTTACGGCACGACCACGCTCGTCGAGATGTTCGTCTTCCTCGGCTTCCTCACCGTGGGCCTGCTGTACGCATACAAGAAGGGCGTCCTGACATGGGCGTGACGCCGGAACCGAACGCGCCCCGGCCGGCCGCGCCGGAACAGGCGGCCTCGGAGCCCGTTCTGCTGCCCGAGCCGAAGCGGCTCGGCACGCTGGCCCGACTCGCCCCCGAGCCGATGAAGGTGATCCTCAACTGGGGCCGCCGCTACTCGCTCTGGGTCTTCAACTTCGGCCTCGCCTGCTGCGCGATCGAGTTCATCGCCGCCTCGATGGCCCGCCACGACTTCATCCGCCTCGGCGTCATCCCCTTCGCGCCGGGTCCGCGGCAGGCCGACCTGATGATCGTCTCCGGCACGGTCACGGACAAGATGGCCCCTGCCGTGAAGCGCCTCTACGAGCAGATGCCCGAGCCGAAGTACGTCATCTCCTTCGGCGCGTGCAGCAACTGCGGCGGCCCCTACTGGGACTCGTACTCGGTGACCAAGGGCGTCGACCAGATCATCCCGGTGGACGTCTACGTGCCGGGCTGCCCGCCGCGCCCGGAAGCCCTGCTCCAGGGCATCCTCAAGCTCCAGGAGAAGATCGCGCGCGAGTCCCTCGACGAGCGCTACGCCACGTCCCCCGCCCGCCCGGCCCCGTCGCGTCCCTCGACCGCGGCCCTGCAGAGCGGCCTGGTACGCCCCCCGGCGTCACCGGCGGAGCCGGCCGAGGAGGACCGATGACGACGACCGGGTGGCTCCCCGCCCCCGCCGAGGACCTCTTCGGCCCCGACGCCACAGCCGAGGAGTCCTACGACGTCCTGACCGTGGACGTCCCGCCGGCCTCCTGGACCTCCGCCCTGCGCGTGGCCCGCGACCGGCTGTCCTGCACCTACTTCGACTGGCTGAGCGCCGTGGACGAGCCCGGCACCGGCTTCCGCGTCTCCGCGCACGTCGTGGCCCTGTCCCCGGTGCGCCGGCTGCTGGTGCGCACGACGATCCCGCACGACGCCCCGACCCTCGCCTCCGCCGTCGACGTCTACGCGGGGGCCGCCTGGCACGAACGCGAGACGCACGAAATGTTCGGCGTCGCCTTCGAGGGCCACCCCGCACTCGATCACCTCCTCCTTCCCGAGACCTTCGAGGGCCACCCCCTGCGCAAGGACTTCGTCCTCGCAGCCCGCGTCGCCAAGGCCTGGCCCGGCGCGAAGGAGCCCGGCGAGTCCGAACACGGCGGCCCCAAGCGCCGGCAGATGCTTCCCCCGGGCGTCCCCGATCCCAACGAGTGGGGGCCCCTGAAGGGCCAGCTCCCCCCGGCCCCCGCACGGCCCACCCGAACCCCGGCCGCCCGTGCGACGGGCGACCGCCCCGTCCGCCGCGCCCGCACGGCGTCACAGGGCTCATCGAGCCAGACGGCCCCGACGACGACACCGCCGCCCGCTTCCGCACCGCCGGCGACAGCGTCAGACACCGCCGGCGACCCCGGCACGGCACCCACGCAGCCTGCGACAGCACCGCCCACCGCCGCCGCTCCGGCCCCCGTGACCCCGGGAACCCCGGCGGGACCGCGCCGCGCCCGCAGCGCCTCCCAGGGCTCCGCCTCCCAAGGCCCCCAACCCCCGGCGGCGTCCTCCGCCCCCCCGGCCCGCCCCTCGACGGCCCCCCGCTCGTCCGACGCCCCCTGGCACCACGCCCGCCCCGCCTTCGACGCCCCACAGGCACCCGAAGAGCCGAACCCGCAGGCGGCCGGAGCTCAGACAGCCGAGCCGAACCCGCAGGCGGCCGGAGCTCAGACAGCCGAGCCGAAGCCACAGGCACCCGAAGAGCCGAACCCGCAGGCACTCGAAGAGCAGACGGCCGAGCCGAAGCCGCAGGCGGGCGGAGAGCAGACGGCCGAGCCGAAGCCGCAGGCGGGCGGAGAGCAGACGGCCGAGCCGAAGCCGCAGGCACCCGAAGAATCGAACCCGCAGGTACCCGAAGAGCAGACGGCCGAGCCGAAGCCGCAGGCACCCGAAGAATCGAACCCGCAGGCATCCGAAGAGCAGGCGGGCGAGCCGAAGCCGCAGGCGGGCGGAGAGCAGACGGCCGGGCTGAGTCCGAAAGCGGTAGGCGAGCAGGCAGCCGAGCCGAAACCGCGGGCGGAGGGCCGGCCGAAGGCGGAGCCGGAATCCCCCTCGGCCCCGGGCTCCGAGCCCGGCACGAGCCGACAACCGGACCGCGACACGAGCCCGGAACCGGCCCCCGACGTGCCACCAGGCCCGGACCCCGACGCGAGTCCGGCACCGGACCCTGACGAGAGCCCGAAGCCGAGCGACCGGGGGTCCGGCGCGAAGCGTTCGTCCCCCGATCGCCACGGCTCCGAGCGCCCGACCTCCGAGCGCCCGAGTTCGGAGCGTTCGGGCTCCGAGCGTTCCGCCACCGATGACGACCCTGCAGGAGGCCCGCAGTGAACGACGCTCTCGACGTCGCCCTGCGACTCCTGGTCGTCTTCGTCGTCTTCCTCACCTTCCCCCTGATCGTCGGTCAGACCGAGCACAAGGTGATGGCCCATATGCAGGGCCGCCTGGGCCCGATGTACGCGGGAGGCTTCCACGGCTGGGCCCAGCTCGTCGCGGACGGCGTGAAGTTCGCGCAGAAGGAGGACATCGTCCCCGCGGGCGCGGACCGCCGTATCTTCCAGCTCGCGCCGGCCGTGGCCCTCCTGCCGTATCTGCTGGTCCTCCTCGCCATCCCCATCGGCCCGGGCGAGGGCGCCGTGGGCCAGGTCCTGGACGCGGGGATCTTCTTCGTCCTCGCCGTGATGGGCGTCGGCGTGCTCGGCTCCCTCATGGCCGGCTGGGCCAGCGCCAACAAGTTCTCCCTTCTCGGCGGCCTGCGCACCGCCGCCCAGCTGCTCGCCTACGAACTGCCGATGCTGCTCACCGCCGCCTCGGTGGCGATGGCGGCCGGGACGGTCTCGCTGCCCGGCATCGTCGACGCGTTCGAGTGGTGGTGGCTGCCCTGGCAGATCACCGGAGCGATCGTCTTCTTCATCGCCGGTCTGGCCGAACTCCAGCGCCCTCCCTTCGACATGCCGGTCGCCGACTCGGAGATCATCTTCGGTGCGTACACCGAGTACACAGGCCTGCGCTTCGCTCTCTTCCTCCTCGCCGAGTACGCCGGGATCGTCGTCCTGTGCGGACTGACCACCGTCCTCTTCCTGGGCGGCTGGCACGGCCCCTGGGGCGCCGACGGCCTCGGCTGGGTCTGGACCCTGCTCAAGACGGCCGTCCTCGCCTTCGTCGTCATCTGGCTGCGCGTCACCTACCCCCGGCTGCGCGAGGACCAGCTGCAGAAGTTCTCGTGGACTCTCCTCGTCCCCCTCTCCCTCGCTCAGATCGCCCTCACCGGCATCGTCAAGGTGGTGATCCAGTAGCCATGTCCCGCCCGTCACACGACCACCACACGCCGGCGGCCCCGGAGGCCCCGGCAGCGCCCTCCGGGCGGCCCCGTCCGTCGATCCCCGGCAGCGGCCTCGCCAAGGGCCTGGCCGTCACCCTCCGCACGATGACGCGGAAGACCGTCACCCAGCAGTACCCGGACGCCCAGCCCGAACTCCCGCCCCGCACCCGCGGGGTCATCGGACTGTTCGAGGAGAACTGCACGGTCTGCATGCTGTGCGCCCGTGAGTGCCCCGACTGGTGCATCTACATCGACTCCCACAAGGAGACGGTGCCACCCGCCGCTCCAGGCGGACGCGAGCGCAGCCGCAATGTGCTCGATCGCTTCGCCATCGACTTCTCGCTCTGTATGTACTGCGGTATCTGCATCGAGGTCTGTCCTTTCGACGCGCTGTTCTGGTCCCCGGAGTTCGAGTACGCGGAGACGGACATCCACGAGCTCACCCACGAGCGCGACAAGCTCCGCGAGTGGATGTGGACCGTGCCGGCCCCGCCGGCCCTCGATCCGGCCGCCGAGGAGCCGAAGGAGATCGCGGCCGCCCGCAAGACGGCCGAGAAGCTGGCCGCGGCCGCCCGAGCCGAGCCCACAGGACCGGAAGCCACCGGACCGGACGCCACCGGACCGGACGCCACCGGACCGGAAGCCACCGGACCGGAAGCCACCGGACCGGAAGCCACCGGACCCCGGTCCACCGAACCCGAGGGAGGAGACGCGTGACACTCGCCGATGCCCCGCAGGGCTTCCTCTCCCCGACCGGCGTCGAGATCGCCTTCCTTCTCGTCGGACTGGTCACCTTCGGCGCCGCCCTCGTCACCGTCACCACGAGGCAGCTGGTGCACGCGGCGCTGTGGCTCGTGGTCGCCCTCGGCGGTCTGGCCGTCGAATACCTCCTGCTCACCGCCGAGTTCATCGCCTGGGTGCAGGTCCTCATCTACGTCGGTTCCGTCGTCGTGCTCCTCCTCTTCGGTCTGATGCTGACCAAGGCCCCCATCGGCCGCTCGCCGGATGCCGACTCCGGCAATCGATGGGCCGCGCTCACGGTCGCCGTCGCCGCGGCCGCCGCCCTGGTCTGGGTGGTCGTCGACGCCTTCCGCAGCACCTGGATCGAGCTGGACGGCCCGGCCGCCGGCTCGACCGAGGTCACCGGCGCGAGCCTCTTCCAGTACTGGGTCCTTCCTTTCGAGGCTCTCTCCGTCCTCCTTCTCGCGGCGCTGGTCGGCGCGATCGTCCTGTCCCGCAAGGCGAAGGCCGAATCGAGCTCGCCCCCTGTGAACGCCCGGGCCGTCACCGATGGTTCCCGACCCGTCACGGACAGTTCCGGAAGATCCGCGAGTTCCCCCACCGTCCCGGACGCCCGGCAGAACCCGGCCGAGCAGGAAGGCGCCCGCTGATGCACCTCGCCTATCCCGCCGTCCTCTCCGCTCTCCTCTTCTGCACCGGCCTGTACGGAGTCCTCGCCCGCCGCAACGCGATCCTGGTCCTGATGTCGGTCGAGCTGATGCTCAACGCCGTCAACCTCAACCTGGTCGCGTTCGACGTCTGGCTCAGCAGGACCGCCGAGGAGACCCTGCACTCCGGTCAGGCCCTGACCCTGTTCACCATCGCCATCGCCGCCGCTGAGATCGGCATCGGCCTGGCGATCGTCCTCGCCGTGCACCGCAACCGCGGCACCGCCGACATCGACCGGCTCCGCGACACCGCCGAGGGCCACGAGACGCCCGCCGCCGACGGCTCCGACGGCGACGTCCCCGCGACCGGAGCGGCCGCCGAGAAGGCTGAGGCCACCGCGTGACCACGACCACCCTCGCCGTCCTCGTCCCCCTCCTCCCGTTCCTGGGCGCAGCCGCCGGCCTCCTCCTCGGCCGGATCGCGCCCGGGTTCGTCCGTCCGCTCGCCGTCCTGCCGACCCTCGCCGCGCTCGCCCTGGCCGCGGTCGTCGCGGTGCGCCAGGGCGGAGACGCAGCCGTCGACGCGGCCACCGAGCTGACTCCCACCGGATCCGTCCCGATCGAACTCGCCCTGCACATCGACGGATTCGCCGCCCTCGTCGCCGTCCTGGTCACTCTCGTGGCCGGCTGCGTGCAGATCTACTCGACCGGTTACCTGCGCGACGACCCGCGCTACGCCTCGTACGCCGCGCTGGTCTCGCTCTTCACCTCCGCGATGCTGCTGGTCGTCTACTCCGGCGACCTGATCGTGCTGCTGGTCGGCTGGGAGGTCATGGGCATCTGCTCCTACTTCCTGGTCGGCCACTACTGGGAGACCCCGGAGGCCCGCGCCGCCTCCATCAAGGCCTTCCTGGTCACCAAGCTCGGCGACGTCCCCTTCCTCATCGGCCTGTTCGCCCTCGGCGCCGACGCGGGCTCCTTCCGCATCACGAAGGTCCTCGGCGCCGTCGCGCACGGCGGCCTCGACCACCCGACCGTCGTCGCCCTGCTGCTCCTCGCGGGCGTGGCCGGGAAGTCCGCGCAGTTCCCTCTGCACACCTGGCTTCCGGACGCGATGGCCGGCCCCACGCCCGTCTCCGCGCTGATCCACGCCGCGACGATGGTCGCCGCCGGCGTCTACTTCGTCGCCCGTCTCCTCCCGGTCTTCGAGGCCTCCGCGGCCGCGATGGTCGTGCTCGCCGTGATGGCCGGCGTCACGATGGTCGGATCAGGCCTGTCCGCGCTCGCCCAGGACGACATCAAGCGCGTCCTCGCCTACTCGACGATCGGCCAGCTCGGTTACATGACGGGCGCCCTCGCCGTCGGCGACCGCAGCGCCGCCGTGTTCCACCTCCTCTCGCACGGCGCCTTCAAGGCGCTGCTCTTCCTCGCGGCCGGTGTGGTCATCCACGCCGCCGGCACCAATTCGCTCGCTGCCATGTCCCGCATGAGCCACCTGCGCGACCGTGTCCCCGACGCCTACTGGACGATGACCGTGGCGCTCCTCGCGCTCGCCGCGATCCCTCCGTTCAGCGGCTTCTTCTCCAAGGAGTCGGTCCTCGGCGCGGCCGAGCACGCGACCACCGGCCACAGCGCGCACGTCCCCGGCGTCGCCGGCTGGATCGTTCTCGTCGCCGGGTTGCTCGCCGCCTTCCTCACCGCCGCCTACGCGACCCGTCTGTGGCTGCTGGCCTTCCGCGGCCAGGGAGCCGAAGCACCCGATCACGGCCGCCAGCCGCTGACCATGACCGTGGTGCTGTGGGTGCTTGCGGTGCCCTCCCTCGCCCTGGGCGCGCTCGCCTATCGCACGCTCCCCGACTGGTTCGACGGCGACGACCTGACCCCGACCCTCACCACCTCCGTCGTGGGCACGGGCGTCGCTCTGGCAGGCGGACTCGTCGTGTTCGCCGCCTGGCGGCACCTCGCCGGACTGGCCGCCGGCATCCCCCTGGGCGCGGTGGCCGCCCACCCCGAGGCCGACGCGGCGCAGGTCGAGGCCGAAGCCATCGCGACGCACGCACCCGCCTACGGCGACGTGGCCTCAGCCCCCGACCCGGCGGATCCCGGGCGGCTCCTGCTCGGCCCGCTGCACCGCCACGCGGCTGTCGGCTTCCACCTGGACGCCCTGTACGACGTGCTGTTCGTGCGCCCCGTGCAGGCCGGCGCCCGGCTCGTCCGGTTCCTCGACCGCGAGGTCGTCGAGACGTACGTCCGCGGCGCGGGCGCACTGCCCCGCTGGCTGGGGCTCGCCGTACGGCGCGCCCAGACCGGCAACGTCCAGACCTATGTGAGCGCGCTGCTCGCCGGCACCGTCGTCCTGGCGGTCGCCGCCCTTCTCGTCGCCTCGGGAGCGTGAGCAGGCGTGATCCCTATCAACGAATCCGTGATGCAGGTTCTTCTGGCGTTCATCGTGGTCGGCCCGCTCCTCGGCGCGGCCGCCGCCCTGCTGCCCGCCCCGCCCGGGCTGAAGGGGAAGTCACCCGAGCAGGCCGTCCTCCGGCACGGCGTGACCGTGACCGGCGTGATCCTCGTCGCCGCGATCGCCCTGGCGGTCGGCTTCGACCACGACCAGCCGTCGAAGATGCAGGCCACCACGGACATCAGCTGGATCCCCGCACTCGACGTGCGCATCCACCTCGGCATCGACGGCATCTCCCTCCCCTTGCTGGTCCTGACCGCGCTGCTGACCTTCCTCTGCGCGCTCTACTCCTACTTCAAGCTGCCCGCGGGCCCCTCACCCAAGGCGTTCGTCGCCCTGGTGCTCGTGCTCGAGTCCGGCACCCTCGCGACCTTCGCCGTCCTCGACCTGCTGCTGTTCTTCCTCGCCTTCGAGACCGTGCTCATCCCGATGTACTTCCTCATCGCCCGCTGGGGCGGCGCAGGCCGGACCCAGGCGGCCTGGAAGTTCATCCTCTTCACGCTGCTCGGATCCGTGGTCATGCTGCTCGGCCTGCTCCTGATCGGAATCAAGGCGGGCACATTCGACATGGTGGCACTCGCCACTGACAACGGCCGGTCGCTGACCACATCCGTGCAGGTCATCGCCGTTCTCGCGATCGGTCTCGGGCTCGCGGTCAAGACCCCGATGTGGCCCCTGCACAGCTGGCTGCCCGACGCCCACACCGCCGCCCCGACCGTCGGCTCGGTCCTGCTGGCGGGCGTGATGCTGAAGATGGGCACGTACGGGTTCGTCCGCATTCTGCTGCCGGCCGCGCCGGACGGCTTCCGCGTCTTCGCGCCCTACCTCGCCGCCTTCGCCGTCGTCGGGATCATCTACGGATCCCTGGCCTGCCTCGCGCTCGCCAAGCAGGGAGCGAAGGGCGATCTCAAGCGCCTGATCGCCTACTCCTCCGTCGGCCACATGGGCTTCGTCCTCCTCGGCATCGCGACCATGACGCCGACCGGCGTGAACGGCGCCCTGTTCGCCAACATCGCCCACGGTCTCATCACCGGCCTCCTCTTCTTCCTGGTCGGAGCCCTGAAGGACCGCACCGGCACGACCGACCTGGACACCCTCGCCGAGCAGACCGGCGCCGCCCTGTACGGCAGGACCCCCCGCCTCGGCGGCCTCCTCGCCTTCGCCGCGGTCGCCTCGCTCGGCCTTCCGGGTCTCGCCGGGTTCTGGGGCGAGATGCTCGCCCTGTTCGGCGCGTTCGACCCGGCCGAAGGCCTCAGCCGTCCCGCGTTCCTGGTGTTCACGGCGATCGGCGCGTTCGGCACCCTGCTGACGGCCGCCTACCTGCTCGTCGTGGTCCGGCGGGTCTGCATGGGCACGGTCCGGCAGGACGCCCCGCGCCTCGCCGACGTGCAGACCTACGAGTTCGTGGCCTGGACCCCGCTCGTCGCCCTCACCGTCGTCGCCGGCCTGTGGCCGAAGGCCCTCCTCGGCCTCACGGACCCGGCCGTGCAGCAGCTCCTCGCAGGAGGCACCCGATGAGCCCCGTGGCCCACCCCTCGGCCCAGGCCCTGGCCGAGTCCGTGGTCCAGTCCGTCGACTGGCCGGCCATCGCACCGCCCACCCTCGCGGCGGTCGTCGCCCTCGTCGTCCTCGTCGTCGATCTCTTCGTCGGCGAGGCACGCAAGCCGCTGCTGGGCTGGCTCTCGGTCGCCGGCCTCGCCGCCTCCACAGCACTTCTCCTGCCCCTCCTGGACGGCGACCGCGCCACCTTCTGCCTGACCGGCGACAC
This sequence comes from Streptomyces sp. SAS_272, assembly GCF_052543235.1. NCBI lineage: Bacteria > Bacillati > Actinomycetota > Actinomycetes > Kitasatosporales > Streptomycetaceae > Streptomyces > Streptomyces sp. SAS_272. The sequence goes on from NZ_JBMNDR010000004.1 coordinate 74,925, forward strand.
ACGCGCGTGCAGCTACACGGCAGACCACTTCACCCTGGTCGTCCAGTTCCTGGTGCTCGGGGGAGCCCTGCTGGTCGCGCTGCTGTCGGTCACCGCTCTCAAGGACGCGCGCGGGCGCCTTCCCGAGGGCGAGTTCTGGTTCCTGCTGCTGTCCTCCGCCGCCGGCGCCGCCCTGCTGCCCGCCTCCCGCGACCTCGCCACCCTGGTCGTCGCTCTGGAAGTGGCCTCCCTGCCGGCCTTCGCCCTCGTCGGCCTCCGGCACGGCGACCGCAGGTCCTCCGAGGCCGCCCTCAAGTTCTTCCTGTCGTCCGTGACGGCGACCGCGGTCAGCCTCCTGGGCATCAGCTTCGTGTACGCGACAACGGGCACGCTCTACCTCACCCAGGTCGCCGACCGCATCCAGCGCGTCGACGGCCAGCTGCACACCCTGGCCCAGACCGGCGTGGTGCTCACCCTCGTCGGCTTCGCCTTCAAGACGGCCGCCGTCCCCTTCCACTTCTGGGTCCCCGACACCTACGTCGGCGCCCCCCTGCCCATCGCCGCCTACCTGTCGGTCGTCGGCAAGGCCGTCGGCTTCTCCGGCCTCATCCTCGTCACCGTCGTCGCTTTCCCGTCGTACGCCGACGTCTGGGGCCCCGCCCTGGCCGCCCTCGCCGCCCTCACCATGACCGTCGGCAACGTCGGGGCGCTCCGCCAGCAGGCCACGCGCGCGTACAGCGCCGTACGCCTCCTCGCCTGGTCCTCCGTGGGCCAGGCCGGCTACCTCCTGGTGCCGATCGCCGCCGCCGCGTACTCCGACGACGCCGAACGCGCCGTCGGCTCCACGGTCGCGTACGCCCTCATGTACGCCGCGGTGAACCTCGGCGCCTTCGCGGTGGCCGCCCTCGTGGGACGGACCAGCACGGCGAACCGGCTCACCGACTACCGCGGCCTCTACGCCAGAAACCCCCTCGCCGCCCTCCTGATGGCCTTCTTCCTGCTCTGCCTCGCCGGACTGCCGCCCGGCGTCATCGGTCTCTTCGCGAAGGTCACCGTCTTCTCGGCGGCCGTGGACGCCGGGCTCGGCTGGCTCGCCGTGGTCATGGCCGTCAACGTGGTCATCGCCCTGTACTACTACCTCCAGTGGACGGCGCTGCTCTTCCGCGCGCGTGAGGGCGAAACCGAGAAGCATCGTGTCCCCGCCCCCCTCACGGCCGCGATCGCCCTCACCGCGGCCGTCGGCGTCGCGCTCTCCGGAGCGCCGCAGCTGATCCTGCGCTTCGCCGACACCGGTCTCTTCTGATCCCACACGCGCGTGCGGGACCCGTCCTCACCCGGACGGCTCACACCCCTGTCCCCGCGCACAAGGGAACTCGTGCCTCCCGCCTGGCGTTGACCAGTACGGGAGGGTGCACTGGAGGTGACATCACGGCACCAGTGCCACCGGAGAACAGGAAGATCCCCGAGCAAAGGGTTCCCCTGCTGCACGACTTGGAGGGCGTACCGTGCACCGCCGGCACAACGGGCTCAGGACCGCAGTACTCCTCGGGGGGCTGTCGGCACTCATCATCGTCATCGGCAGCTTCTTCGGCCGTACGGGGCTCGTCGTCGCGGTTCTGATCGCGCTCGGCACCAACGCGTACGCGTACTGGAACAGCGACAAGCTGGCTCTACGCGCGATGCGCGCCCGCCCCGTGAGCGAGTTCGAGGCCCCCGCCCTGTACCGGATGGTCCGTGAGCTCTCCACGCAGGCCCGGCAGCCCATGCCCCGCCTGTACATCTCCCCGACAGAGGCGCCCAACGCCTTCGCGACCGGCCGCAATCCGCGCAACGCGGCCGTGTGCTGCACGGAAGGCATCCTGCGCCTCCTCGACGAGCGCGAACTGCGCGGCGTCATCGGCCATGAGCTCAGCCACGTCTACAACCGCGACATCCTGATCTCCTCGGTCGCGGGCGCGCTCGCCTCAGTGATCATGTTCCTGGTCAACTTCGCCTGGCTGATCCCGGTCGGCCGCTCCGACGACGACGACGGCCCCGGCATCCTGGGCATGCTCCTGATCATGATCCTCGGCCCGCTCGCCGCCGGCCTCATCCAGCTCGCCATCAGCCGCTCCCGGGAGTACGAGGCGGACTCCTCGGGCGCCCAGCTCACCGGCGACCCGCTGGCGCTCGCGAGCGCCCTGCGCAAGCTGGAGACGGGCACCAAGCAGCTTCCGCTTCCGCCGGAGCCCCGTATCGAGACCGCGAGCCACATGATGATCGCGAACCCCTTCCGCCCGGGCCAGGGACTCTCCAAGATGTTCTCGACGCACCCGCCGATGGCGGAGCGAATCGCCCGGCTCGAGAAAATGGCAGGTCGCCCCCAGTGAAGACCATCCTGAACGTCATCTGGCTGATCCTGAGCGGCTTCTGGCTGTTCCTCGGTTATCTGCTCGCAGGCGTGCTGCTCTGCATCACCGTGATCGGCATCCCCTTCGGCGTCGCCGCGTTCCGCATCGGCGTCTTCGCGCTCTGGCCCTTCGGCTACACGACGGTCGAGCGGCGTGACGCGGGCGCGCCGTCCTGCCTCGGCAACGTGCTGTGGCTGGTGCTCGCCGGCTGGTGGCTGGCCATCGGCCACATCGTCACCGGCTTCCTCCTGTGCCTGACCGTCATCGGCATCCCGTTCGGCATCGCGAACTTCAAGCTGATCCCGGTCTCGCTGTTCCCGCTGGGCCGCGAAATCGTGCCCACCGACCGGCCGTTCGCCTCGCGCTGACCGCGCTGACCGCGCTGACCGCGCTTACGGCACTGGCGGCGCTGATCGCGCTTACGCCTGTGGCCGCGCGGGTACGTCGTTCGTCGTCGCCGGTGAGCGCGTTGCCCGTACCCACCGATGCAGGAACCGCCGGCCGCCGTCATGCGTCGTTCCGATCAGTTCGGCACGAACCCGCGTGCGACGAAGGACGCGGGGGCGCGCCGGAGAGTGCGCGGCCCGTCCGGGGCGAGCGACGTCACAGTGCCCGGGCAGCACGGGTGGGCACAGCACGGAAGGGCAGGTTCAGGGCATGAGCATCGTCAGCTGGATCATCCTGGGGTTGTTGGCCGGAGTCATCGCCAAGGTCCTGCTGCCCGGGCGCGACCCGGGCGGCTTCGTCGGCACGACCCTGATCGGCGTCGCGGGCGCGTTCATCGGCGGCTGGATATCGGCCCGCTGGCTGGATCACCCCATCGCCAAGGACTTCTACGACGGCGCCACCTGGGCCGCCGCGATCGGCGGATCGCTCGTGCTCCTGATCGTCTACCGCCTGCTGTTCGGCAACTCACGCGACTGAGTCCGCCGCGGCCCGGCCGAGCGCGAGGGCGGACGCCGAGAGACGCCCGCCCTCGCCTGTACGTCGACTACCGGTAGTTCACGAACTGCAGTGCGAAGTCGAAGTCCTGGCCCTTGAGCAGGGTGATGACGGTCTGCAGGTCGTCGCGGCTCTTCGAGCTGACCCGCAGTTCCTCGCCCTGCACCTGGGCCTTCACGCCCTTGGGACCCTCGTCACGGATGAGCTTCGCGACCTTCTTCGCGTTCTCCTGGGAGATGCCCTCCTTGATGTCCGCGAAGAGCTTGTACTCCTTGCCGGAAAGCTGCGGCTCGCCCGCGTCCAGCGCCTTCAGCGAGATGCCGCGCTTGATCAGCTTGGACTGGAAGACGTCGAGGACGGCGTTCACCCGGTCCTCGGAGTTCGCCTCCATGAGGATCTTCTCACCGGACCACGAGATCGAGGCGCCCACGCCCTTGAAGTCGTAGCGCTGCGAGATCTCCTTGGCGGCCTGGTTGAGGGCGTTGTCGACCTCCTGCCGCTCGACCTTCGAGACGATGTCGAAACTGGAGTCGGCCATGTCCTGTGGCTCCTTGTATCGGGGTGCGTGTCAGGGTGCGTATCGGCGCACGTGGGGGTGACCGCCGAGCCCGGCGTGATCCCGGGCCGCATCCGCACAAGCCTAGCCACCCCGCCCCCTCCGGGCGCCGCGGAATCAGGTGGCGAAGCACCCCTGCGCATCGGGTATCGTTTACGTCGTTGCCAGGGAGCACCGCCGAAAAGCGGTTCGAACAGGCGGCAAACCCGGCGGTGTGCCCGAGCGGCCAAAGGGAGCAGACTGTAAATCTGCCGGCTCAGCCTTCCCAGGTTCGAATCCTGGCGCCGCCACGCTGAGAGAGGTGACCCCTCCGAACTGCGGAAACGCAGAGCGGAGGGGTTTCTTCGTGTTCGGGGCCCCGGCGCCGCGAGGGATTCAGCCGTTCTCCGGGGTCTCGTCCGCCTGGGGAGTCTTCGCCGCCCTCTTCACCTCCGCCTCGACGTCGGTACGGGGCTTCTTCTCGTCCTTGGCGTACTCGGTCACCGATGTCTGGGCGTCGCGGGCGAGGTCGCGCCAGGCACGCCAGGCCGTCTCGTAGGTGTCCGTCTGGGTCTCCGACCAAGGAGCCGTCGTCGGCGCGCCGTACGCGTCCCGCAACTGCTCGACCCGCGCGTGTGCCTCGTCGGCCGCACGCTGCTTCTCCACGAGTTCCTCGAAGGTATGTGCCACGTGTACGGATGCTAGGTACGTGACGGCGGTTCCGCGCGGCGAGCGGGGCGCGTCCGGGCTCGGGGTACCCGCGTGGCCCACTGGGGCACACTGACCTCATGTCCAGCCTGTCCAGCCGCCGTAGAAGCTGCCCGGAGTGCCGTCGCGAGATCGCCGTCGTCGCCGGACGGTTCGCGCGGCACGACCCGCCCGGGACCCGGGAGAGCGGGGACCTCGTCTCCTGCCCGGGCTCCAGGAGGACGGCGCAACTGGGCGCCGTCCAACCGTCGTTGGACGGGTATGCGGTCCCCGACTTCCCGGGACAGCTGCCGCTCTTCTAGGGCGCCCACGCCTCTTCCGGCGGGCCCGCGCCCCGAGTACGCGCCGGCGTGCGTGCCCGCTGGCGATACAACGCCGCGCGCCCTCAAAGGGGGCGACACAACGCCTCACGTCCGTCCGTCCGCCGGGCTCGCCGCCGCAACGGCCTTCCGGCGCCCCGAGACCGACCGGCCTTCACGGCCGCTCTCGACCCGCGCCGGTCATCGCCCTCAGTTCCCCGCCACCGCCTTCACGGCGACGGACACCGGTGTCGAGCCGCTGATCAGCTCCAGGGTGAGGCCCGAGGTGGCCGGCGAGTCGAGGAGTTCCGCCAGTACGGCGGCCACGTCCTCTCGCGGGACCGAGCCGCGGCCCGTGCGGGCCTCCAGCCGGACCAGGCCGGTCCCGGGGTCGTCCTTGAGCGCGCCCGGGCGCAGGATCGTCCAGTCGAGGGAGTCCAGGCCCCGCACGTACGCGTCCGCCTCGCCCTTGGCGCGCAGGTAGACGTCGAAGACCTCGTCCCCCTGGTGCTCCGGGTCCGCGCCCATGGACGAGACGACCAGGAAGCGCCGTACGCCCGCCCGGACCGCCGCGTCGGCGAACAGCACGGCCGCGCCCTTGTCCACGCTGTCCTTGCGCTGCACCCCGCTGCCCGGGCCGGCGCCCGCCGCGAAGACCGCCGCGTCCGCGCCCCGCAGCCGCTCCGCGACCTCTTCGACGGACGCCGACTCCAGGTCCAGGACGACCGGTTCGGCGCCGGCCGTCCTCAGGTCGTCGCTCTGTTCGGCCTTGCGGATGATCCCCGCGACCTCGTTCCCGCGCGCGGCGAGCAACCGCTCGAGCCGCAGCGCGATCTGACCATGACCACCAGCGATGACAATGCGCATGGTTCCGACCGTACGCCCGGGCGACCCCGTCCGCCGCCGTACGACCTCACCCGCCACCACATGACCCCACCCGCCACCGTACGACCTCACCCGCCACCGCACCGCGTCACCTGCCACCGCCGGGACGCCGGCAACCGGGCCGATCCCCGCCGCCTCGCCGTGCCGGGGCGCGCCGACCAGCCCTGGGGTGGCGCTACGACGGTCCGCCCCGCCCCTGTCGCGGCAGGCCCAGCTCCTCGGCGGCCGCTGAGTTGCAGTATTCGCGGACGGCGCTCGTGCGAGCCACCACACGCCCCCGGTGGATCACGACCCGGCTGTACGCCAGCGACAGCACCCCTGCCAGCCGGTCGCCGCGGACGGCGAGGAGGTCGGCCGGGAAGCCGGCCTCCACACGGACCTCGGGCAGGCCCATTGCGGCCCGCGCGGACCTGCTGACGGCGTCGTAGGCGTCCTCGGGACGCAGGCCGTGGCGCGAGGCGAGCAGATAGGCCGCCTCGAGGGGGTCGCCGCGGCCCACCGGGTTGCAGACGTCCCGCAACGCGCCGCTGCCGGCCGCCACCCGCACCCCGGCCGCGCGCAACAGCCGTACGGGCGCGGCGTCCCGGTCCTCGACCGCGCCGCAGCCGCCCTGGGGCAGGCAGACCACCGTCACGCCGGCGGCGGCCAGTTGGTCGGCGGTGCGGCCGGCCGCCTCGGCGGGGAGGCGGTCGAGGCCGCCGCAGGGGCTGAGGGCGACGCCGGGCCGCAGCCCGCCGGCCATCGCGGCGAGGCGGGCGAGCCGGGCCGGGTCGGCGGCGTCGGTGTGCAGGTCGACGGGGCAGCCGTGTTCGGAGGCGATTTCGAGCACGGTCTCCACATAGCCGGCGGGGTCGGGGTCCAGGTCGGGGCAGCCGCCGACCACCGCGGCACCCATCTTCAGCGCGTCACGCAGCATGGCGAGCCCGTCCGCGCCGGCCGCGCCGGTCAGCACGCGCGGCATCGCCACCGCCGTCAGCTCCGCCAGCCCGCGCAGTGAGCGTCGGGCCTGCAGGACGGCCGCCAGCGCGCCGAGGCCCTGGACGTCTCCCACGTGCACATGGGCGCGCACCGCGGTCGCGCCATGGCCGAGCTGCAGCAGCACCGCCTCGGTGGCGCGGCGCTGGACGTCCTCGGGGGCGTACGAGACGGGGCCGTCGGCGTCCGCCGTGAGGGCGGTGTCGGCGTGCGCGTGCGGCTCGGCCGGGGCCGGGAGCAGGAGGTAGCCGTCGAGGTCCACGCGGGCGCCGCCGGGGGCCGGGACGGCCGCCAGACTGCCGGCCGTGCCGACCGCCTCGATGCGCCCGCGGCCCAGCCGTACGTCCACGGTGCGGCCGTCCGTCAGGCGCGCCCCGCACAACAGCAGGGCGGCCGGGTCCGGTGTGCCCGAGGAGGCTCCGGAGGACGACCACGGGTGGGGCGGCTGCGGCCGGTTGTCGGGCATCGGGCTCCAGGGGCTCGGGACTGCGCGGGGCGCAGAGGACGCTGAGGACGCAGGCGTCGTGGTGGGACGCATGATCACGCAGAGTGAGTCGAGCCTAGGGCGGCGGTTCGGCGAGGGCGGGGAGGAGCGCAATAGTCGTACCGGTGTGGTCCGCGGTGCCGAAGGGGCTCCGGAGACCCCCGGGACCTCGAGGAATCGGACGTGCGGACGGCCTTCGAAGGGGGCCTGGAAGGGGGCCCGGGTGGCCCCGCGAAACGGATTTGGGTGAACGGCTGCGGACCGTGTAATGTCTTCATCGCTCGCCCCAATAGCTCAGTCGGTAGAGCGTCTCCATGGTAAGGAGAAGGTCTACGGTTCGATTCCGTATTGGGGCTCTGGTGGGTGAGGTTCCCGTCGCGAGGCGGGGCCCGATCCCATCAAAGCGGTGTAGCTCAGTCGGTAGAGCAAGCGGCTCATAATCGCTGTGTCACCGGTTCAAGTCCGGTCACCGCTACTGACAGTAGCCGATTGTGGGGTCGGTCCTTCGATCGGCTACTCTTCTATGCGTTAATCGTCCCATCCGTTCGTCAAGGAGCACTCCTGTGGCTGCCACCGACGTCCGCCCGAAGATCACGCTGGCCTGCGTGGAGTGCAAGGAGCGGAACTACATCACCAAGAAGAACCGGCGTAACAACCCGGACCGACTGGAGATGAAGAAGCACTGCCCGCGTTGCAACGCGCACACCGCGCACCGCGAAACGCGATAAATCAGGCTCGTATGCGAGGCCGTCCCCGAGTGATCGGGGGCGGCCTCGTGTCGTTGAGCGACCCGTACCGGTCAGTAGAGCGACGCACAGCGACGCAGAGAACCAGGAGGTGCCGAGGCCCATGGCGCTCGACCAGTCCTTCGTCGGGCGGAGCTACCCGCCCACCGATCCCTACGAGGTCGGCCGCGAGAAGATCCGCGAGTTCGCCGAGGCCGTGGGGGACGACAACCCGGTGTACACCGACCCGGAGGCCGCCAAGGCGCTCGGGTACGCCGATGTGATCGCTCCGCCCACCTTCGTGTTCTCGATCACTTTCAAGGCGGCGGGACAGGTCGTCCAGGACCCCCAGCTGGGCCTCGACTACAGCCGTGTGGTGCACGGCGACCAGAAGTTCGCCTACCGGCGTCCGGTGCGCGCCGGCGACCGGCTGACGGTCACCTCGACCATCGAGGCCGTCAAGTCCATGGCGGGCAACGACATCCTGGACATCCGCGGCGAGGTCCACGACGAGACCGGCGAGCACGTCGTGACCGCCTGGACCAAGCTGGTCGCGCGTGCGGCGGAGCCGGCGCAGACCGACGGGGAGGCGTGAGAGTCCGATGACGACGAAGATCGCTTACGACGACGTCGAGGTCGGCACAGAGCTGCCGGCCCGGTCCTTCCCCGTGAACCGGGCCGCCCTGGTGCAGTACGCGGGTGCCTCCGGGGACTTCAACCCCATCCACTGGAACGAGAAGTTCGCCAAGGAGGTGGGCCTGCCGGACGTCATCGCGCACGGCATGTTCACCATGGCCGAGGCGGTCCGCGTCGTGACCGACTGGACCGGCGACCCGGGCGCCCTCGTGGACTACGGCGTCCGTTTCACCAGGCCCGTCGTCGTCCCGAACGACGACCGGGGCGCGGTGATCGAGGTCACCGGCAAGGTGGCCGCCAAGCTCGACGACAACACCGTCCGGGTGGACCTGACCGTGACCAGCGGCGGTCAGAAGGTCCTGGGAATGTCACGGGCGGTCGTACGACTCGCCTGAGCAGCCCGCAGCCCGCAGCCCGCAGCCCGCAGCGACAGCGAGCGGTAAGGGGCGTCTCCCATGGGGAGGCGCCCCTTACGTGATGTGACGGGCGGCCGGGGCTGTCGGCGGTGTCTCGTAGGCTGGGCGGGTGCAGGAACTCCACGATGCCCCGCTCGCCCCGCTGACCACCTTCCGGCTGGGCGGCCCCGCCACCAGGCTGGTGACCGCGACCACCGACGCCGAGGTGGTCGCCGCCGTGCGCGAGGCCGACACCGCCGGCACGCCACTGCTGATCGTCGGCGGCGGCTCCAACCTCGTCATCGGCGACAAGGGCTTCGAGGGGACGGCCCTGCGCATCGCCACCCGCGGCTGCGAACTCACCGGGACGCGGCTGGAGCTGGCCGCGGGCGAGGTGTGGAGCGACGCCGTCGCCCGCACCGTGGCGGCCGGCCTGGCCGGCATCGAGTGCCTGGCCGGCATCCCCGGCTCGGCGGGCGCCACCCCGATCCAGAACGTCGGGGCGTACGGCCAGGAGGTCTCCAGCACGATCACCGAGGTGATCGCCTACGACCGCCGGGAGGGTGAGACGGTCACGCTCACCGCCGAGGAGTGCGCCTTCTCCTATCGGCACAGCCGCTTCAAGGCCGACCCGGAGCGGTACGTCGTCCTGCGCGTCCGCTTCGAGCTGGAGGACGCGGACGGGCTGTCGGCGCCGCTGAAGTACGCCGAGACGGCACGCGCGCTGGGCGTGGGGCCGGGCGACCGGGTGCCGCTCGCCGACGCCCGTGACACCGTGCTGAAGCTGCGCGCCGGCAAGGGCATGGTGCTGGACGCCGAGGACCACGACACCTGGTCGGCCGGTTCGTTCTTCACCAACCCGATCCTCACCGACGCCGGTTTCGCCGCGTTCCACGCACGCGTGCGGGAGCGGCTGGGCGACGGCGCGGAGCCGCCCGCCTACCCGGCAGGCGAGGGGCACACCAAGACCTCGGCGGCCTGGCTGATCGACAAGGCGGGCTTCACCAAGGGGTACGGCAGTGGCCCCGCCCGCATCTCCACCAAGCACACCCTCGCCCTCACCAACCGGGGCGCGGCCACCACCGAGGACCTGCTGGCGCTGGCCCGTGAGGTCGTCGCCGGTGTGCGCGAGGCGTTCGGGATCACCCTGGTCAACGAGCCGGTGATGGTGGGCGTCGGGTTGTAGGCCCCGACCGGCTCCCGAGAGCCGGGAGCCCGGGGCTCCCGGGCTCGACGCCCCGGGGGCAGCGCATCGGGCTCGGTGTCCCGGGCTCGGCGCCCCGGGCTCAGGACGCCAGCCAGTCGTCCACGCCCGAGAGCAGCTTCCGGCGTACGTCCTCGGGCGCCGCCGAGCCCCGCACCGACTGCCGGGCCAGTTCCGCCAACTCCTCGTCCGTGAAGGCGTGGTGGCGGCGGGCGATCTCGTACTGGGCGGCCAGGCGCGAGCCGAACAGCAGCGGGTCGTCGGCGCCCAGCGCCATGGGGACGCCCGCGTCGAACAGGGTGCGCAGTGGAACGTCCTCGGGCTTCTCGTACACGCCCAGGGCCACGTTCGACGCCGGGCACACCTCGCAGGTCACACCGCGTTCGGCGAGCTTCTTCAGCAGCCGGGGGTCCTCGGCCGCCCGTACACCGTGACCGAGCCGGTTCGCGTACAGGTCGTCCAGGCAGTCGCGGACGGACGACGGGCCGGTCAGCTCGCCGCCGTGCGGGGCGGACAGCAGCCCGCCCTCGCGGGCGATCGCGAAGGCCCGGTCGAAGTCCCGTGCCATGCCCCTGCGTTCGTCGTTGGAGAGCCCGAAGCCGACCACGCCGCGGTCCGCGTACCGCACGGCCAGCCGGGCCAGGGTGCGGGCGTCCAGCGGGTGCTTCATCCGGTTCGCCGCGACGAGGACCCGCATCCCGAGCCCGGTCTCGCGCGACGTCGTCTCCACCGCGTCCAGGATGACCTCCAGCGCCGGGATCAGCCCGCCCAGCCGGGGGGCGTACGACGTCGGGTCGACCTGGATCTCCAGCCAGTGCGAGCCGTCCTTGAGGTCCTCCTCGGCGGCCTCCCGCACCAGCCGCTGGATGTCCTCCGGCTCCCGCACACATGACCGGGCCGCGTCGTACAGGCGCTGGAAGCGGAACCAGCCCCGTTCGTCCGTGGCCCGCAGCTCGGGCGGCTCCCCGCTGATCAACGCCTCGGACAGCGCGTCCGGCAGGTGCACGCCGTACTTGTCGGCCAGTTCCAGCACGGTGGTGGCTCGCATCGACCCGGTGAAGTGCAGGTGCAGATGGGCTTTCGGCAGATCAGAGACATCACGTACACGCTCCATTCAGCGATCCTGCCGTACGTCCCGGGCGTCTCGGTAGCTCTTTCCCCGAACGTGGTCTTGCTCGCACAAAACAGCGGGACCGCACACCGGCGTCGGCGTGCGGTCCCGTGGGGGGTAGAGCAGGTCAGTCCCTGGCCTCCGCCAGCAGCTTCTGGATACGGCTCACGCCCTCGACGAGGTCCTCGTCGCCCAGCGCGTACGACAGCCGCAGATACCCCGGGGTGCCGAAGGCCTCGCCCGGCACCACCGCGACCTCGGACTCCTCGAGGATCAGCGCGGCCAGCTCGACGGAGTCCTGCGGGCGCCTGCCCCGGATCTCCTTGCCGAGCAGCGCCTTCACCGACGGGTACGCGTAGAACGCGCCCTCGGGCTCCGGGCAGACGACGCCGTCGATCTCGTTGAGCATCCGGACGATCGTCCTGCGGCGGCGGTCGAAGGCCTCGCGCATCGTCTCGACGGCCGACAGGTCACCGGAGACGGCGGCCAGGGCGGCGATCTGCGCCACGTTGGAGACGTTCGAGGTGGCGTGCGACTGCAGGTTCGTCGCGGCCTTGACGACGTCCTTGGGGCCGATGATCCAGCCCACCCGCCAGCCGGTCATGGCGTACGTCTTGGCGACGCCGTTGACGACGACGCACTTGTCACGCAGCTCGGGCAGGATCGCCGGCAGCGAGGTGAACGTCGCGTCGCCGTAGACGAGGTGCTCATAGATCTCGTCCGTCATGACCCACAGACCGTGCTCGACGGCCCAGCGGCCGATCGCCTCGGCGTCCTCGGCGCTGTAGACCGCGCCGGTCGGGTTGGACGGGGAGACGAAGAGCACGACCTTGGTGCGCTCCGTGCGGGCCGCCTCCAACTGCTCGACGGAGACCCGGTATCCGGTCGTCTCGTCGGCCACCACGTCCACCGGGACGCCGCCGGCCAGCCGGATCGACTCGGGGTACGTGGTCCAGTACGGGGCCGGGACGATGACCTCGTCGCCCGGGTCGAGGATCGCGGCGAAAGCCTCGTAGATGGCCTGCTTGCCGCCGTTGGTGACCAGGATCTGCGAGGCGTCGACCTCGTAGCCGGAGTCACGCAGCGTCTTCGCGGCGATCGCGGCCTTCAGCTCGGGCAGACCCCCGGCCGGCGTGTACCGGTGGAACTTGGGGTTCTTGCAGGCCTCGATCGCGGCCTCGACGATGTAGTCCGGGGTCGGGAAGTCGGGCTCGCCCGCGCCGAAGCCGATCACCGGACGCCCGGCGGCCTTCAGGGCCTTGGCCTTGGCGTCCACGGCGAGGGTGGCGGACTCGGAGATCGCGCCGACGCGGGCGGAGACCCGGCGCTCGGTGGGAGGGATTGCAGCGCTCATGGGGCCCATGGTTTCAGACCGGAAACCGGCCCGGCACACGGGTTTCACGGACTGGTCAGCCGACCGGTCATCGGAGGGAACAATCGAAGGAATCCGATCAAGGCCGCTTTCCGTTCGACGAGGCGCTCAAGACCACGTACACTCACACGTCGTTGGCCTTCAACAGCCGCGCCACAACCGGTGCACACCGAGCACCCGAGCGGATGCGGTACGTTGGGGACACACAAAGGGTCGTAGCTCAATTGGTAGAGCACTGGTCTCCAAAACCAGCGGTTGGGGGTTCAAGTCCCTCCGGCCCTGCTACACACTCCGTCACCAGGATGTGTGCGCAGCGCATGTACGTACAGCAATGCACTCGCCGTGCGGCTCAGACCGGGCGCGGCACGGCCACGACCCGGGAACAGGTGAGGACGAATGGCGGACGCCGTGGGCTCCATCGACACGCCTGATGCCCAGGACGAGGCGCCTGAGGCGAACAAGAAGGCCCGTAAGGGCGGCAAGCGCGCCAAGAAGGGCCCGCTCAAGCGCCTCGCGCTCTTCTACCGCCAGATCGTTGCGGAGCTCCGCAAGGTCGTATGGCCCACTCGCGGTCAGCTGACGACGTACACCACCGTGGTGATCGTGTTCGTCGTCATCATGATCGGCCTGGTGACCGTGATTGACTATGGACTCAGCCACGCCGCCAAGTACGTCTTTGGCTGAGCCTAGAGCGAAGGGCGCCGAGGTATCCGGCGCCCCTTTCGCATGTTCCACCCCTATGTATCCAGGAAGAAGCAGCCACCGTGTCTGACCAGAACCTGAACGACGCCATCGAGCCGAACGAGTCCGTGGACGACGAGCTCGACATCGTCGAGGGCTCGGACGAGGTGGACGAGTTCGAGGCTGCCGAGGCCGAGGCGGGCGAGCCCGCGGAGGAAGCCGCGCTGCACGTCGAGGACGAGGACGCCGCGGGCGCCGAGGACGATGACGCCGACGAGGCCGTCGCCGACGAGTCCGAGGAAGCCGAAGAGGAAGAGCCGGCCGAGCCGGTCGACCCCGTCGTCGCCCTGCGCGAGGAACTGCGCACCCTCCCCGGCGAGTGGTACGTCATCCACACGTACGCCGGCTACGAGAACCGCGTGAAGACCAACCTGGAGCAGCGCGCCGTCTCGCTGAACGTCGAGGACTTCATCTTCCAGGCCGAGGTGCCGCAGGAAGAGGTCGCGCAGATCAAGAACGGCGAGCGCAAGACCATCCGTCAGAACAAGCTCCCCGGCTACGTGCTGGTGCGCATGGACCTGACGAACGAGTCCTGGGGCGTCGTCCGCAACACGCCCGGCGTCACCGGCTTCGTGGGCAACGCCTACGACCCCTACCCGCTGACCCTGGACGAGATCGTCAAGATGCTCGCCCCGGAGGCCGAGGAGAAGGCCGCCCGTGAGGCCGCCGAGGCCGAGGGCAAGCCGGCTCCGGCCCGCAAGGTCGAGGTCCAGGTGCTGGACTTCGAGGTGGGCGACTCGGTCACCGTCACCGACGGCCCGTTCGCCACGCTGCAGGCCACGATCAACGAGATCAACGCCGACTCGAAGAAGGTCAAGGGCCTCGTCGAGATCTTCGGCCGCGAGACCCCGGTCGAGCTCAGCTTCGACCAGATCCAGAAGAACTAGCTCCTTCTGGAACACACGCCTCCGACCAGGTCAGGCGGGCTGTCACAGCTCGCCTGACCTGCTCGGTTTTTGGCCGCGCACAGATACCCGTTATCGTTGTGCGGTATGCCTCCATCCGGATCATCCGGACCGAAGGCTGAAAAAACTCTCACTAGGACCCGGAGAGAGCAATGCCTCCCAAGAAGAAGAAGGTCACGGGGCTCATCAAGCTCCAGATCAACGCCGGTGCGGCCAACCCCGCGCCGCCGGTCGGCCCCGCGCTCGGCCAGCACGGCGTCAACATCATGGAGTTCTGCAAGGCCTACAACGCCGCGACCGAGTCGCAGCGTGGCTGGGTGATCCCGGTGGAGATCACGGTCTACGAGGACCGTTCCTTCACCTTCGTCACCAAGACGCCGCCGGCCGCGAAGATGATCCTCAAGGCCGCGGGTGTCGAGAAGGGCTCGGGCGAGCCGCACAAGACCAAGGTCGCCAAGATCACCGAGGCGCAGGTCCGCGAGATCGCCACGACCAAGCTTCCCGACCTCAACGCCAACGACCTGGACGCCGCGTCGAAGATCATCGCCGGCACCGCCCGTTCCATGGGCATCACGGTCGAGGGCTGAACCCCAGCCTCGTAGCACCTTCGTAGCACCGTGGCAGGGCCTGCTCGGCCCGTACCACGACTCCTCAGACACACTGGAGAAGTAGTGAGCAAGCGCAGCAAGTCCCTCCGCGCTGCGGACGCCAAGATCGACCGGGAGAAGCTCTACGCCCCGCTCGAGGCCGTCCGTCTCGCCAAGGAGACCTCCACCAGCAAGTTCGACGGCACCGTCGAGGTCGCCTTCCGCCTGGGTGTCGACCCGCGCAAGGCCGACCAGATGGTCCGTGGCACCGTGAACCTGCCGCACGGCACCGGCAAGACCGCCCGGGTCCTGGTCTTCGCGACCGGTGACCGTGCTGCGGCCGCGGAGGCCGCGGGCGCCGACATCGTCGGCTCCGACGAACTGATCGACGAGGTGGCGAAGGGGCGTCTGGACTTCGACGCCGTCGTCGCCACCCCGGACCTCATGGGCAAGGTCGGCCGCCTCGGCCGCGTCCTCGGCCCGCGTGGTCTGATGCCGAACCCGAAGACCGGCACCGTGACCCCGGACGTGGCCAAGGCCGTGACCGAGATCAAGGGCGGCAAGATCGAGTTCCGCGTCGACAAGCACTCGAACCTGCACTTCATCATCGGCAAGGCGTCCTTCGACGACGACAAGCTGGTGGAGAACTACGGCGCGGCCCTGGAGGAGATCCTCCGTCTGAAGCCGTCCGCCGCCAAGGGTCGCTACATCAAGAAGGCCGCGATCAGCACCACGATCGGCCCCGGCATCCAGGTCGACCCGAACCGCACCCGGAACCTTCTCGTCGAGGAGGACCCGGCCGCGGTCTGAACCTGACGGTTCGCCCGAGTCGGCGACGAGCCCCGCAACCTTTCGAGGTGCGGGGCTCGTCCCTTTTTGTCGTACCTCTCTTTCTTCGTACGACTGTCAGTGCTGTGCGTTAACGTCCAGTGACAGGCATTCCATGGGGGTGGGACGAATGAAGTGCACGAGTGCGCGCCGTGCGGGCCTCTCGATCGTGGCAGTGACCTTGCTTGCGGGGGCGACGGCCTGCGGCGGTGCGGGGGGCTCCGGGGGCTCCGGGGGCTCGGGGGGTTCCGGGAAGGGCGAGGACGGCAGCCCGCGGCTCAGCCCCGTCGCGGCGCTGCGGAGCGCCGAGAAGTCCACCGACGGTGCGGACTCCGCGAAGGTCGAGTCGACCACGACCATGGGCTCGGTGATGTCGATGACCGCCGAGGGCGCCCTTGGCTGGAGAGACGGCCTCACCGGCACGCTCACCATCACGTACACCGGGGGCGCCATGGCCGACACGATGCGGCAGATGGGCGCCACCTCGATGGAGGCCCGGTACCTGCCCGACGCCTACTACGCCAGGATGGGCGACTCCTTCGCGAAGCAGGCCGGCGGCAGACACTGGATCAAGTACGCGTACGACGACCTGGCGAGGCTCGGCGGGGGCTCCGGCGCGTATCTGAAGGACCAGCTCACCAACACCACCCCCAACCAGTCGGTCAAGCTGCTGCTGGCCTCGGGGGACGTCCGCGAGGTCGGCGCGGAGAAGGTGCGGGGCCGGAACACCACGCACTACTCCGGCACCGTCGAGGTGGCCGACCTGGCCGAGAAGAACTCCCACCTCGGGCGGAGCCAGCTCGACGAGTTGAAGAGGACGCTGGAGCAGGCCGGCGTCACCACCGAGACCGTCGACATCTGGGTGGACGACCGGGACCTGCTGGCCAAGAAGGTCGAGAAGGGCGAGACCAAGGCGGGCGCGTACAGCCAGACCGCGTTCTACAGCGACTACGGAACCGAGGTCGCGGCCGAGGCGCCCCCGGCCGGCGACACGGCGGACTTCCGCGAGTTGGTGAAGCAGCAGGAGGCGGCCGGCGGCTCGTAATTCACGGGACCGCCTCCGGGTTCCTGGGATACCTTCACGGTCTTGCTGTGCGTCGACCGTGTGTTCTCTGTATGGGGTTCTGGGGGAAATTGGATGAGGTCTGCCGTGGGTGTCCTCGGGCTGTCCGTGCTGCTGGTCAGCGGCTGTGCGGCGGTGGGGGGTTCGGGGAGCGATGGTGACTCGTCCGCCGCGGCGGCGGTCACGCGGGCCGCGGAGAAGGCGGAACAGCCGGTGTCCCTGCGCTACCGCACGAACGGCCGGACGCCGGAGGAGGGACGGATCCGGGGCGAGGCCGCGATCGGCACGAAACCGCAGGTCATGACTCTGAAGTCCACGGTGCTCAGCGGCCCCGACAAGGGCACGGGCGAGTTCCGGTTCGTCGGCGGCGTGCTCTACATAGGCACCGACGAAGCCGACGAGGACGGCAAGCACTGGGTCAAGTTCGGCAAGCCCGGCGCCAACGGCGGGATGTCCGACAAGGTCCGTGACAACCCGGCGCACGAGACCGGTTTCCTGGCCGCCGCCGACGATCTGAAGAAGGCCGGCGCCGAGACGGTCGGCGGCGTCCGCACCGACCACTACACGGGCACGGCCACGGTCGACGAGATCCGCGCCTCCTTCGAGGGCCGGCCGACGAAGGTCAGGCAGCGGACCGAGAAGAGCCTCGCCCAGTACGAGAAGCTGGGCGTGGACGAGCTCACCATGGACCTGTGGGTCGACGCCGAGGACCGCACCCGGCAGCTGCGCATGCAGGGCTTCGGACGGCGCGGCCCGCTCGACCTGACCATCACCTTCTCCGACTTCGGCAAGCCGGTGACCGTGAAGGCGCCGCCGGCCTCGGACACCGTGGACCTGGCCGACCAGCTGCGGAAGGCCGCGGACTGATCGTCGGCGGACGCCCTGCCGGGCACCCGGCCGGTCCCCGTACGGGCGGATTTGCTTGACGGCGACCGGTTCACGTACGCTCCTGCAGAAGCCAAAGACCGCTGGTCGTTGCCGTCCACTCAGCAGAGTGTGCGGTGGCCGAAGGATCCGCTGCAATGCGGACGACCCGCGCAGGTGTCAGTGGATGTGCTCCCGAACTGAAATCCTTCCACGGAATTCGTCCGGTCGAGCTACGCCCCGTGCGCCTGCGCCGGGGCGTTTCGTCTGTCACAGCCCCTTCTGAGCGGTCCTCATCACCCGGAAGGAGGCCGACGCTCTATGGCAAGGCCCGACAAGGCTGCCGCGGTAGCCGAGCTGACGGACGCGTTCCGCAGTTCGAACGCCGCCGTGCTGACCGAGTACCGGGGTCTCACCGTGGCGCAGCTCAAGACGCTGCGTCGTTCGCTCGGTGAGAACGCCCAGTACGCCGTGGTGAAGAACACGCTGACCAAGATTGCGGCCAACGAGGCCGGGATCAACACGCTCGACGACCTTTTCAACGGTCCGACGGCGGTCGCCTTCATCACCGGTGACCCGGTGGAGTCGGCGAAGGGTCTTCGTGACTTCGCCAAGGACAACCCGAACCTCGTCATCAAGGGCGGTGTCCTTGACGGCAAGGCGCTGTCCGCCGACGAGATCAAGAAGCTTGCGGACCTCGAGTCCCGCGAGGTTCTGCTCAGCAAGCTGGCGGGTGCCTTCAAGGGCAAGCAGTCTCAGGCTGCTCAGCTCTTCCAGGCGCTTCCCTCGAAGCTCGTCCGCACCGTGGACGCTCTTCGTGCCAAGCAGGCCGAGCAGGGCGGTGCCGAGTAACTCGGCTCGCGAAATGACCGCCGCCTGAGGCGTCCCGCCTGAGGCAGAGGTCGTAGCGGGCCGACAGTACGCCCGCCACACATGTACATACCGGCACCAGCCGAATTAGTGGAAGGATCGCCCACCATGGCGAAGCTCAGCCAGGAAGACCTGCTCGCGCAGTTCGAGGAGATGACCCTCATCGAGCTCTCCGAGTTCGTGAAGGCCTTCGAGGAGAAGTTCGACGTCACCGCCGCCGCCGCGGTCGCCGCCGCCCCGACCGGCCCCGTCGCCGTTGCCGACGCCGTCGAGGAGCAGGACGAGTTCGACGTCGTCCTCACCGGCGCCGGCGAGAAGAAGATCCAGGTCATCAAGGTCGTGCGTGAGCTGACCTCCCTGGGTCTCAAGGAGGCCAAGGACCTCGTGGACGGCGCCCCGAAGCCCGTTCTCGAGAAGGTCGCCAAGGAGGCCGCGGAGAAGGCTGCCGAGTCCCTCAAGGCCGCCGGCGCCTCCGTCGAGGTCAAGTAACACCACGCGGTCGGCGACGACCGCACGCGAAGGCTGAAACTGCCCCTCCCGGGGCTGTAACGCCCAAGCACCGAGGAGCGATCATCCATCTGGGTGGTCGCTCTTCGGCGTTCCTGGGAGCGCGGCCACGGTTGCCTCGTACCTCTCTGAGCGGGGGGTATGGTGATCTTCGTCGTGTCTCTGAGCGCCCCCGTTCGCGCCAGGGGGCCTTGACGAACCGCACGCAGCGCGCAATTCTCAGGACGCGTCGTCACAAGGATCCGTATCCGAGGCATGGATCGACGGCGAAGAGGGCAGTATCACCGTGCGTTGAGGGCTACCGGACCGAGGGCGTTGAGAACTACGAGGGTCTCGAAGAACCCGCACTGGACATCAGTGTGCCAAGTGGCTACACTGACCCTTTGCGCTGCCTGTTAGCTGTCCCCTGCCCGTCACCAGGGGCATGCCCTCACTTGAGTCCGGACGACCAGATCATCTCCCACCTGGCCTTTTCGCCAATCGGGGAATATCTGTCTCCGTGCCCGGGACTGAGGGGCCGGTACGCGCGTAGTGAGTCCGAGCCCTCGGAAGGACCCCCTCTTGGCCGCCTCGCGCAACGCCTCGACCTCGAATACGAACAACGCCGCCAGCACTGCCCCGCTGCGCATCTCTTTTGCAAAGATCAAGGAGCCACTCGAGGTTCCCAACCTGCTCGCGTTGCAGACCGAGAGCTTTGACTGGCTGCTCGGGAACACCGCCTGGCAGAGTCGGGTCGAGGCGGCTCTGGAGTCCGGTCAGGACGTCCCCACCAAGTCCGGTCTGGAGGAGATCTTCGAGGAGATCTCCCCGATCGAGGACTTCTCCGGGTCGATGTCGCTGACGTTCCGCGACCACCGTTTCGAGCCGCCGAAGAACAGCATCGACGAGTGCAAGGACCGTGACTTCACGTACGCGGCCCCGCTCTTCGTGACGGCCGAGTTCACCAACAACGAGACCGGCGAGATCAAGTCCCAGACGGTCTTCATGGGCGACTTCCCGCTGATGACCAACAAGGGCACCTTCGTCATCAACGGCACCGAGCGTGTCGTGGTGTCGCAGCTGGTCCGTTCGCCGGGTGTCTACTTCGACTCCTCCATCGACAAGACGTCCGACAAGGACATCTTCTCGGCCAAGATCATCCCTTCCCGGGGCGCCTGGCTGGAGATGGAGATCGACAAGCGCGACATGGTCGGTGTCCGCATCGACCGCAAGCGCAAGCAGTCCGTCACCGTCCTTCTGAAGGCTCTCGGCTGGACCACCGAGCAGATCCTCGAGGAGTTCGGCGAGTACGAGTCCATGCGCGCCACCCTGGAGAAGGACCACACCCAGGGCCAGGACGACGCGCTGCTCGACATCTACCGCAAGCTGCGTCCGGGCGAGCCCCCCACGCGTGAGGCCGCGCAGACGCTGCTCGAGAACCTCTACTTCAACCCCAAGCGCTACGACCTGGCCAAGGTCGGCCGCTACAAGGTCAACAAGAAGCTGGGCGCGGACGCTCCGCTCGACGCGGGCGTGCTGACCGTCGAGGACGTCATCTCGACGATCAAGTACCTGGTCAAGCTGCACGCCGGTGAGACCGAGACGGGTGCGGACAACGGCACGACGATCGTCGTCGAGACCGACGACATCGACCACTTCGGCAACCGTCGTCTGCGCAGCGTCGGCGAGCTCATCCAGAACCAGGTCCGCACGGGTCTGGCGCGTATGGAGCGAGTCGTCCGCGAGCGGATGACGACTCAGGACGTCGAGGCGATCACGCCGCAGACCCTGATCAACATCCGGCCGGTCGTCGCCTCCATCAAGGAGTTCTTCGGCACCAGCCAGCTGTCGCAGTTCATGGACCAGAACAACCCGCTGTCGGGTCTCACCCACAAGCGCCGTCTGTCGGCGCTTGGACCGGGTGGTCTCTCCCGTGAGCGGGCCGGCTTCGAGGTCCGTGACGTGCACCCGTCGCACTACGGCCGCATGTGCCCGATCGAGACGCCCGAAGGCCCGAACATCGGTCTGATCGGCTCGCTCGCCTCCTACGGCCGCGTCAACGCGTTCGGTTTCGTGGAGACGCCCTACCGCCGGGTCACCGACGGTGTCGTCACCGACGAGGTCGACTACCTGACGGCCGACGAAGAGGACCGCTTCGTCATCGCGCAGGCCAACGCCACGCTCGACGACGACCTGCGCTTCACCGAGAACCGCGTCCTGGTCCGCCGCCGTGGCGGCGAGGTCGACTACGTCCCCGGTGACGACGTGGACTACATGGACGTCTCGCCGCGCCAGATGGTGTCGGTCGCGACCGCCATGATCCCGTTCCTCGAGCACGACGACGCCAACCGTGCCCTCATGGGCGCGAACATGATGCGTCAGGCCGTGCCGCTCATCAAGAGCGAGGCCCCGCTCGTCGGCACCGGCATGGAGTACCGCTCCGCCGTCGACGCCGGCGACGTGGTCAAGGCCGAGAAGGACGGTGTGGTCCAGGAGGTCTCCGCGGACTACATCACCACGACCAACGACGACGGCACGTACATCACGTACCGCCTGGCCAAGTTCTCGCGCTCCAACCAGGGCACCTCGGTCAACCAGAAGGTCATCGTCAACGAGGGCGACCGGATCATCACCGGTCAGGTCCTCGCCGACGGCCCGGCCACCGAGAACGGCGAGATGGCGCTCGGCAAGAACCTGCTCGTGGCGTTCATGCCGTGGGAGGGTCACAACTACGAGGACGCGATCATCCTGTCGCAGCGCCTCGTGCAGGACGACGTCCTCTCCTCGATCCACATCGAGGAGCACGAGGTCGACGCCCGTGACACCAAGCTCGGCCCCGAGGAGATCACCCGGGACATCCCGAACGTCTCCGAGGAGGTCCTCGCCGACCTCGACGAGCGCGGCATCATCCGCATCGGCGCCGAGGTCGTCGCCGGCGACATCCTGGTCGGCAAGGTCACGCCCAAGGGCGAGACCGAGCTGACCCCGGAGGAGCGCCTGCTGCGCGCGATCTTCGGCGAGAAGGCCCGTGAGGTCCGTGACACCTCGCTGAAGGTGCCGCACGGCGAGATCGGCAAGGTCATCGGCGTCCGCGTCTTCGACCGTGAAGAGGGCGACGAGCTGCCGCCGGGCGTGAACCAGCTGGTTCGTGTCTACGTGGCGCAGAAGCGCAAGATCACGGACGGTGACAAGCTCGCCGGCCGTCACGGCAACAAGGGCGTCATCTCCAAGATCCTGCCCATCGAGGACATGCCGTTCCTCGAGGACGGGACCCCGGTCGACATCATCCTCAACCCGCTGGGCGTGCCGTCCCGAATGAACCCGGGACAGGTGCTGGAGATCCACCTCGGCTGGCTCGCCAGCCGCGGCTGGGACGTCTCCGGTCTCGGCGAGGACTGGGCGCAGCGCCTGCAGGTCATCGGCGCCGACCAGGTCGCCCCGGGCACCAACGTCGCCACCCCGGTGTTCGACGGCGCCCGTGAGGACGAGCTGGCGGGTCTGCTGAACCACACCATCCCGAACCGCGACGGCGAGCGCATGGTGCAGCCGACCGGTAAGGCGAGGCTGTTCGACGGCCGCTCCGGCGAGCCGTTCCCGGACCCGATCTCCATCGGGTACATGTACATCCTCAAGCTCCACCACCTGGTCGACGACAAGCTGCACGCCCGTTCGACCGGCCCGTACTCGATGATCACCCAGCAGCCGCTGGGCGGTAAGGCGCAGTTCGGCGGTCAGCGCTTCGGTGAGATGGAGGTGTGGGCGCTGGAGGCTTATGGCGCCGCGTACGCCCTCCAGGAGCTCCTGACCATCAAGTCCGACGACGTCACCGGCCGCGTGAAGGTCTACGAGGCCATCGTCAAGGGCGAGAACATCCCCGAGCCCGGCATCCCCGAGTCCTTCAAGGTGCTCATCAAGGAGATGCAGTCTCTCTGCCTGAACGTGGAGGTGCTGTCCAGCGACGGTATGTCCATCGAGATGCGTGACACCGACGAGGACGTCTTCCGCGCGGCGGAGGAGCTCGGCATCGACCTGTCCCGGCGCGAGCCGAGCAGCGTCGAAGAGGTCTGACGGGAGTCCGGTCCGGAGGTTCGGCGATGAAGATCCCTGAACCTCCGGCCGGCCCCGGGACCCCCGTTTCAGACCCCAAGACTTACAACCCTGAGAGGGATTGACGCATAGTGCTCGACGTCAACTTCTTCGACGAGCTCCGGATCGGTCTGGCTACCGCTGACGACATCCGTCAGTGGAGCCACGGCGAGGTCAAGAAGCCCGAGACGATCAACTACCGCACGCTCAAGCCGGAAAAGGACGGACTCTTCTGCGAGAAGATCTTCGGTCCGACCCGGGACTGGGAGTGCTACTGCGGCAAGTACAAGCGCGTCCGCTTCAAGGGCATCATCTGCGAGCGCTGCGGCGTCGAGGTCACTCGCGCCAAGGTGCGTCGTGAGCGGATGGGCCACATCGAACTGGCCGCTCCCGTCACCCACATCTGGTACTTCAAGGGTGTCCCGAGCCGTCTGGGCTACCTGCTCGACCTGGCTCCCAAGGACCTCGAGAAGGTCATCTACTTCGCGGCGTACATGATCACGTACGTCGACGACGAGCGCCGGACCCGTGACCTGCCCTCGCTGGAGGCGCACGTCTCCGTCGAGCGTCAGCAGATCGAGAACCGTCGCGACTCCGACCTCGAGGCCCGCGCCAAGAAGCTCGAGACCGACCTGGCCGAGCTCGAGGCCGAGGGCGCCAAGGCCGACGTGCGCCGCAAGGTGCGCGAAGGCGCCGAGCGCGAGATGAAGCAGCTGCGCGACCGTGCGCAGCGCGAGATCGACCGTCTCGACGAGGTGTGGACGCGCTTCAAGAACCTCAAGGTCCAGGACCTCGAGGGCGACGAGCTGCTCTACCGCGAGCTGCGTGACCGCTTCGGCACGTACTTCGACGGCTCGATGGGCGCCGCCGCGCTGCAGAAGCGCCTGGAGTCCTTCGACCTCGACGAGGAGGCCGAGCGTCTCCGCGAGATCATCCGCACCGGCAAGGGCCAGAAGAAGACCCGTGCGCTCAAGCGCCTGAAGGTCGTCTCCGCGTTCCTGCAGACCAGCAACAGCCCCAAGGGCATGGTGCTCGACTGCGTGCCGGTCATCCCGCCGGACCTCCGCCCGATGGTGCAGCTGGACGGTGGCCGCTTCGCGACCTCCGACCTGAACGACCTGTACCGCCGTGTGATCAACCGCAACAACCGTCTGAAGCGGCTTCTCGACCTCGGCGCGCCCGAGATCATCGTGAACAACGAGAAGCGCATGCTCCAGGAGGCCGTCGACGCGCTCTTCGACAACGGCCGTCGTGGTCGCCCGGTCACGGGCCCCGGCAACCGTCCGCTGAAGTCGCTGTCCGACATGCTCAAGGGCAAGCAGGGCCGCTTCCGTCAGAACCTGCTCGGCAAGCGTGTGGACTACTCCGCGCGTTCCGTGATCGTCGTCGGTCCGCAGCTGAAGCTGCACCAGTGCGGTCTGCCGAAGGCGATGGCGCTGGAGCTGTTCAAGCCGTTCGTGATGAAGCGGCTCGTGGACCTCAACCACGCGCAGAACATCAAGAGCGCCAAGCGCATGGTGGAGCGCGGCCGCACCGTCGTGTACGACGTCCTCGAAGAGGTCATCGCCGAGCACCCGGTGCTGCTGAACCGTGCGCCCACCCTGCACCGCCTCGGCATCCAGGCCTTCGAGCCGCAGCTGGTCGAGGGCAAGGCCATCCAGATCCACCCGCTCGTCTGCACCGCGTTCAACGCGGACTTCGACGGTGACCAGATGGCCGTCCACCTGCCGCTCTCCGCGGAGGCGCAGGCCGAGGCCCGCATCCTGATGCTGTCCTCGAACAACATCCTCAAGCCCGCCGACGGCCGTCCGGTGACGATGCCGACCCAGGACATGGTCCTCGGTCTGTTCTTCCTCACCACCGACGGTGAGCTGCGCGACACCAAGGGCGAGGGCCGGTCCTTCGGCTCCACGGCCGAGGCGATCATGGCGTTCGACGCCGGTGAGCTCGCGCTGCAGTCGCCGATCGACATCCGCTTCCCGGTGGGCACCATCCCGCCGCGTGGGTGGACGCCGCCGGCGCAGGAGGAGGGCGACCCCGAGTGGCAGCAGGGTGACACCTTCCGGCTGCGGACGACCCTGGGCCGCGCGCTCTTCAACGAGCTGCTGCCCGAGGACTACCCGTTCGTCGACTACTCGGTGGGCAAGAAGCAGCTCTCCGAGATCGTCAACGACCTGGCCGAGCGCTACCCCAAGGTCATCGTGGCGGCGACGCTCGACAACCTGAAGGCGGCCGGCTTCTTCTGGGCGACCCGTTCCGGTGTCACCGTGGCCATCTCCGACGTCGTCGTTCCCGAGGCGAAGAAGGAGATCGTCCGCGGGTACGAGGCGCAGGACGAGAAGGTCCAGAAGCAGTACGAGCGTGGTCTGATCACCAAGGAAGAGCGCACGCAGGAGCTCATCGCGATCTGGACCAAGGCGACCAACGAGGTCGCCGAGGCGATGAACGCGAACTTCCCCAAGACCAACCCCATCTTCATGATGGTTGACTCGGGCGCCCGAGGAAACATGATGCAGATGCGGCAGATCGCCGGTATGCGTGGTCTGGTGTCGAACGCGAAGAACGAGACCATCCCGCGTCCGATCAAGGCGTCCTTCCGTGAGGGCCTGTCCGTGCTGGAGTACTTCATCTCCACGCACGGCGCCCGTAAGGGTCTGGCGGACACCGCCCTGCGTACCGCCGACTCGGGTTACCTGACCCGTCGTCTGGTGGACGTCTCGCAGGACGTCATCATCCGCGAGGAGGACTGCGGCACCGAGCGCGGTCTGAAGCTGAAGATCGCCGTCCGCGGCGAGGACGGCGTCCTGCGCAAGACGGACGACGTCGAGACCAGCGTCTACGCCCGCATGCTCGCCGAGGACGTCGTCATCGACGGCAAGGTGATCGCGCCGGCCAACGTGGACCTGGGCGACGTGCTCATCGACCAGCTGGTGCGCCACGGCGTCGAGGAGGTCAAGACCCGCTCGATCCTGACCTGTGAGTCGCAGGTCGGCACGTGTGCCATGTGCTACGGCCGCTCGCTGGCCACCGGCAAGCTGGTCGACATCGGTGAGGCGGTCGGCATCATCGCCGCCCAGTCCATCGGTGAGCCCGGCACCCAGCTGACGATGCGTACCTTCCACACCGGTGGTGTGGCCGGTGACGACATCACCCAGGGTCTGCCGCGTGTCGTCGAGCTCTTCGAGGCCCGTACCCCGAAGGGCGTCGCCCCGATCTCCGAGGCCTCCGGCCGCGTGCGGATCGAGGAGACCGAGAAGACCAAGAAGATCGTCATCACGCCGGACGACGGCAGCGACGAGACGGCGTTCCCGATCTCGAAGCGTGCCCGTCTGCTGGTCAGCGAGGGCGAGCACGTCGAGGTGGGCCAGAAGCTCACCGTGGGTGCCACCAACCCGCACGACGTGCTGCGCATCCTGGGTCAGCGTGCCGTCCAGGTCCACCTGGTCGGCGAGGTCCAGAAGGTGTACAACTCGCAGGGCGTGTCGATCCACGACAAGCACATCGAGATCATCATCCGGCAGATGCTGCGCCGTGTGACGATCATCGAGTCCGGCGACGCCGAGCTGCTGCCCGGCGAGCTCGTCGAGCGCTCGAAGTTCGAGGTCGAGAACCGTCGTGTGGTGCAAGAGGGCGGTCACCCGGCCTCCGGTCGTCCGCAGCTGATGGGTATCACCAAGGCCTCGCTGGCGACGGAATCCTGGCTGTCGGCCGCCTCCTTCCAGGAGACGACCCGAGTGCTGACGGACGCGGCGATCAACGCCAAGTCCGACAGCCTCATCGGCCTCAAGGAGAACGTCATCATCGGTAAGCTCATCCCGGCCGGTACGGGTCTGTCCCGCTACCGCAACATCCGGGTCGAGCCGACCGAAGAGGCCAAGGCCGCGATGTACTCGGCCGTCGGCTACGACGACATCGACTACTCGCCGTTCGGCACCGGCTCCGGCCAGGCCGTTCCGCTGGAGGACTACGACTACGGTCCGTACAACCAGTAAGGCGTACGTCTGAGGTACTGAAGGGCGGTCACCCCCGTTGCGGGGGTGACCGCCCTTCGGCGTGACCGGGGGACTGCTGCGGGCGTTCTGTCAGGCGTTCTGCTGGGCGCTCTGACGGGCGGCAGAGAGCCCGGGGACCCCTCGGCCGCCTCCTGGGCGCGGGAGAGAGCCGCCGGGGCTTCCGAGGGCCGGCGAGCGCCGCGGAGGGGTGGGGAGAGGCGAGGCGGGGTGGGGAGGCGAGGCGGGCGGGCAGGGGCGAGGGAGCGACGAGGCTCCCGGGCGCGTGGTCGGGGGTGCGGGACGCGTCGGGCGGCGCCGCCGGCGGGCCCCGGACCGGCTACGGGATTCCCAGTTCGAAGATCACGTAATGCGCGTACCACCCGGAGGCGAGGGCCGCCGTCGTGAAGAACACCGCGAGGCTCGGCCACTTCAGCCGGCTCATGGCCGCGGCCGGCGCGAGCAGCAGGGGGAAGGCCGGGAGGAGGTAGCGGCCCGTGTTGCCGAACATCTGCTGGGTGCCCAGCACGGTGATCACGCTCGCCAGTGTGTACGCGACCAGCACCAGCGGCGGCTTCTTGCGCAGCATCAGCGCGATGAGGAACGGCAGAGCCAGGACCACCTGGACGGCGAGGAGATCCGGGACGGAGAACGCGAACAGGTAGTCGTGGCGTCCGACCGCGGTGTTGGCGAGCACGTCCCAGGTGTACTTGCCGAAGTCGAAGTAGTGCGCCCAGCCCTCGCGCTGGAGCGTGAAGTACGCGGTGAGGTCGCCCGAGCTGAGGCCGACCCAGGCGACGTACGTGAGCAGGCCGAGCGGGGCGGCGAACATGGCGTAGAGGGGCCCCGCCACCCCGTGCTCGCGCCTGCTGTCGCGCCGGGCGAGGGTCACGATCGCGGCGAGGCCGACGGCGCCGATGAGGGCGGCGGAGGTGGGCCGGTTGAGCCCGGCCAGGAAGGCGAGCAGTCCGGCCGCCACCCAGCGGCGCTTCATCACGCAGTAGCAGCACCAGGTCGCGATGGCGACGAAGACGGACTCCGAGTAGACCGCCCACTCGACGCCCGCGCCGGGCACCACGGCCCACAGGCCGGCCGCGATCGTGCCGGCCCGCGCACCGGCGAGCGTGGAGACCACCGCGTAGACGCCGGCGGCCGCCACGAAGGACGCCACCACCGACACCAGGATCCCGGAGCCGTACAGTCCGAGGCCGGTGACCTCGGAGACGCCGCGGATCAGGCCCGGGTAGAGCGGGAAGAAGGCGACCGAGTTCTGCTTGACGGTGAACAGCCCGCCCGGGGCGAGCCGCTCCAGCGGGCCGGGGTCGTAGCCCTTCTCGGCGACCTGGAGGTACCACCAGCCGTCCCAGGTGGCGAGCACGTCCCACCAGTGGGCGCCGCCGCCGAAGCGCGGGTTCTTCTTCTGGTACTCGTCGGCCCACTCCAGGAGCCAGGCGAACACCGACAGACCCACGAGCTTCGTCACACCGTAGAGGAGCAGCGGGGCGCGGTACGGTCGTACACCGTCCGGCAGGGTGAGGCGGCGCAGGGTTCCTGGCCGCTTCTCCGGCCCGCCGGGCACGGCGGGGTCCGTCGCCGTGTCGCTGGAAGCCGTGCTCATGGCTGGGGTCCCCCCTCGGCCGACCGCCGGACGTCCAGGGCGGCGGCG
Organism: Streptomyces sp. SAS_272; assembly: GCF_052543235.1. Lineage (NCBI taxonomy): Bacteria > Bacillati > Actinomycetota > Actinomycetes > Kitasatosporales > Streptomycetaceae > Streptomyces > Streptomyces sp. SAS_272. The sequence continues at coordinate 103,650 of NZ_JBMNDR010000004.1, forward strand.
CTGCTGTCCGGATGATCGTGAAGTCTGCTCAAAAGAGTGTGGTCATAAGATCGCAACAGAGTCGCACATGCGCACCACAGGTTGGGGGAGGACGGGTGGCCGAAGCGTCGAAGACCACGGCGGCGCCGACCGTCTTGTCGGTCGTCATACCCATGTACAACGAGGAGGAGGTGCTGCCCGCGCTCGTCAGCCGGCTGCGCCCGGTCCTCTCCGGGCTCGGCGTCGAGCACGAGGTCGTGGCGGTGGACGACGGCAGCACGGACCGCACGGCGGAGCTGCTGGCCGCGTTCCGGCTCGGCTGGCCGCAGCTGCGCGTCATCGGCCTGCGCCGCAATTCCGGCCATCAGGCCGCCCTGACCGCCGGACTGGACCGGGCGGTCGGCGCGTACGTCGTCAGCATCGACGCCGACCTCCAGGACCCGCCCGAGAAGATCCCCGACATGCTCGCGCTGGCCCGCGCCGAGAGCCTGGACATCGTCTACGGCATCCGCGCCGACCGGGCCAGCGACACCGGCTTCAAGCGGTGGACGGCGGGCCTGTACTACCGCCTCGTCCGCCGCCTGGCGGGCCCGTCGGTGCCGGCCCATGCCGGTGACTTCCGGCTGCTCAGCCGGGCCGCCGTGGACGCCCTGAAGGCCCTGCCCGACCAGCAGCGCGTCTACCGTCTCCTCGTGCCCTGGCTGGGCTTTCCCAGCGGCCAGGTCACCTACGAGCGGGCCCCGCGGCCCGCCGGGCAGAGCAAGTACCCCCTCGGCCGGATGATCCGGCTCGCCGTCGACAGCGTCACCGGCTTTTCCGCCGCACCGCTGCGCATCGCCACCTGGCTGGGCGGCTTCGCCTTCCTGGTCTGTCTCGGCCTGATGGTCTACACGCTGAGCGCCCACGCCTTCCAGCACACCGTGCCCGGCTGGACGTCCCTCTTCATCGGCGTGCTGTTCATCGGCGCCGTGCAGCTGGTCTGCGTCGGGCTGCTCGGCGAGTACGTGGGCCGCATCTACACGGCTGTGCAGAACCGTCCGACGTACTTCATCGGCCACGACACTGCGGCGGGTGGCCGGGACACGGCGGTGGGGACCGGGACCGGGACCGGGACCGGGACCGGCATCGGAACCGGGACCGGCATCGGAACCGACGCCGGAGCGTCGGTGCCGTCCCCCGCGGGGCCGCCGGCGGGTTCCGAGGACGCCGCGACCCGCGTGGCACAGGGGCTGAGACAGGGCTCTTAAACCTCCGGCGTGTCGGTGACTGGGCCTTTGTTTTGACCGGAGTCGGTGCGCTAGGTACGCTCAGACCTTGTGCCTGGGGTGTGCCCTGGCCCATGTGCGTGTCTGCAACCGCACCGGGGCCGTAGCAATGGCCACCGCGATCTGCGCCCCTTTCTGCCTCGCGGCGGAAGTCCGCGGGTCCGACACACCCGACCGCGTGGGTCGGCGAAGTTCCAGGTTAGCTTCACCATTCGGCACACAGAAACCGGAGAAGTAGTGCCTACGATCCAGCAGCTGGTCCGTAAGGGCCGGCAGGACAAGGTCGAGAAGAACAAGACGCCCGCACTCGAGGGTTCGCCCCAGCGTCGCGGCGTCTGCACGCGTGTGTTCACGACCACCCCGAAGAAGCCGAACTCGGCCCTGCGTAAGGTCGCGCGTGTGCGTCTGACCAGCGGTATCGAGGTCACTGCTTACATTCCGGGTGAGGGACACAACCTGCAGGAGCACTCCATCGTGCTCGTGCGCGGCGGCCGTGTGAAGGACCTGCCGGGTGTTCGCTACAAGATCATCCGCGGCTCCCTCGACACCCAGGGTGTCAAGAACCGCAAGCAGGCCCGCAGCCGCTACGGCGCCAAGAAGGAGAAGTAAACAATGCCTCGTAAGGGCCCTGCCCCGAAGCGCCCGGTCATCATCGACCCGGTCTACGGTTCTCCTCTTGTCACGTCGCTCATCAACAAGGTGCTGCTGAACGGCAAGCGCTCCACCGCCGAGCGCATCGTCTACGGCGCCATGGAGGGCCTGCGCGAGAAGACCGGCAACGACCCGGTCATCACGCTGAAGCGCGCTCTCGAGAACATCAAGCCGACCATCGAGGTCAAGTCCCGCCGTGTCGGTGGCGCGACCTACCAGGTCCCGATCGAGGTCAAGCCCGGCCGCGCGAGCACCCTTGCTCTGCGCTGGCTCGTCGGCTACTCCCGCGCCCGTCGCGAGAAGACCATGACCGAGCGCCTGCTCAACGAGCTTCTCGACGCGTCCAACGGCCTCGGCGCCGCTGTGAAGAAGCGCGAGGACACCCACAAGATGGCCGAGTCCAACAAGGCCTTCGCGCACTACCGCTGGTAGTCGCTACCCACATCGAGACCGAGAGAAGACGAAAGCCTTATGGCTACCACTTCACTTGACCTGGCCAAGGTCCGCAACATCGGGATCATGGCCCACATCGACGCGGGCAAGACGACCACCACCGAGCGGATCCTGTTCTACACCGGCGTCTCCTACAAGATCGGTGAGGTCCACGACGGCGCCGCGACCATGGACTGGATGGAGCAGGAGCAGGAGCGTGGCATCACGATCACCTCTGCTGCCACCACCTGTCACTGGCCGCTTGCCGACGTCGACCACACCATCAACATCATCGACACCCCGGGTCACGTCGACTTCACCGTCGAGGTGGAGCGTTCCCTGCGCGTGCTCGACGGCGCCGTGACGGTGTTCGACGGCGTCGCGGGTGTCGAGCCCCAGTCCGAGACCGTTTGGCGTCAGGCGGACCGCTACGGCGTGCCGCGCATCTGCTTCGTCAACAAGCTCGACCGGACCGGTGCCGAGTTCCACCGCTGTGTCGACATGATCAGCAGCCGCCTCGGTGCGACGCCGATCGTGATGCAGCTCCCGATCGGTGCCGAGGCCGACTTCAAGGGCGTCGTCGACCTGGTCACGATGAAGGCCTTCGTGTGGTCCGCCGAGGCGGAGAAGGGCGAGATGTACGACGTCGTCGACATCCCGGCCACCCACACCGAGGCTGCCGAGGAGTACCGCGGCAAGCTCGTCGAGACCGTCGCCGAGAACGACGACGAGATCATGGAGCTGTACCTGGAGGGCCAGGAGCCTTCCGTGGAGCAGCTGTACGCCGCGATCCGTCGTATCACCATCGCGTCCGGCAAGTCCGACGGCGTCACCGTCACCCCGGTGTTCTGTGGCACCGCGTTCAAGAACAAGGGCGTCCAGCCCCTGCTCGACGCGGTCGTGCGCTACCTGCCCTCCCCCCTGGACGTCGAGGCCATCGAGGGCCACGACGTCAAGGACCCGGAGCAGGTCGTCAAGCGCAAGCCGTCCGAGGACGAGCCGCTGTCCGCCCTCGCGTTCAAGATCATGAGCGACCCGCACCTGGGCAAGCTCACCTTCGTCCGGGTCTACTCGGGCCGCCTGGTGTCCGGCACTGCCGTGCTGAACTCCGTCAAGGGCAAGAAGGAGCGCATCGGCAAGATCTACCGCATGCACGCGAACAAGCGTGAGGAGATCGAGGCGGTCGGCGCCGGCGACATCGTCGCCGTCATGGGTCTGAAGCAGACCACGACCGGCGAGACGCTGTGCGACGACAAGAACCCGGTGATCCTGGAGTCCATGGACTTCCCGGCTCCGGTCATCCAGGTCGCCATCGAGCCCAAGTCGAAGGGCGACCAGGAGAAGCTGGGCATCGCGATCCAGCGCCTGGCCGAGGAGGACCCGTCGTTCCAGGTCCACTCGGACGAGGAGACCGGCCAGACCATCATCGGCGGCATGGGCGAACTGCACCTCGAGGTGCTGGTCGACCGGATGCGCCGTGAGTTCAAGGTCGAGGCCAACGTCGGCAAGCCGCAGGTCGCCTACCGCGAGACCATCCGCAAGGCGGTCGACCGGGTCGACTACACGCACAAGAAGCAGACCGGCGGTACCGGCCAGTTCGCCAAGGTGCAGATCGCGATCGAGCCGATCGAGGGCGGCGACGCCTCGTACGAGTTCGTGAACAAGGTGACCGGTGGTCGTATCCCGAAGGAGTACATCCCTTCGGTCGACGCCGGTGCGCAGGAGGCCATGCAGTTCGGCATCCTCGCCGGTTACGAGATGACCGGCGTGCGCGTCACCCTGCTCGACGGCGGCTACCACGAGGTGGACTCCTCCGAGCTCGCCTTCAAGATCGCCGGTTCGCAGGCCTTCAAGGAGGCCGCGCGCAAGGCCAGCCCCGTGCTGCTCGAGCCGATGATGGCCGTCGAGGTCACCACGCCCGAGGACTACATGGGCGAGGTCATCGGCGACATCAACTCCCGCCGTGGTCAGATCCAGGCCATGGAGGAGCGGGCCGGTGCCCGCGTCGTCAAGGGCCTGGTGCCCCTGTCGGAGATGTTCGGCTACGTCGGCGACCTCCGCAGCAAGACGTCGGGTCGCGCAAGCTACTCGATGCAGTTCGACTCCTACGCCGAGGTTCCGCGGAACGTCGCCGAGGAGATCATCGCGAAGGCCAAGGGCGAGTAACGCACCGCGTTCACACGCTTTAGGCTTGACTCCGGAGCCTCTGGGGCAACCACCCGCATTCGTCAAGGATCGTGGGTGTTTGCCCCGGCCCCGGGATTTGACAGCAAAGATCACCTGGCGCCGATGAAGCAAGGCGTTCCAGAACCACTCCCAGGAGGACCCCAGTGGCGAAGGCGAAGTTCGAGCGGACTAAGCCGCACGTCAACATCGGCACCATCGGTCACATCGACCACGGTAAGACGACCCTCACGGCCGCCATTACCAAGGTGCTGCACGACGCGTACCCGGACCTGAACGAGGCCTCGGCCTTCGACCAGATCGACAAGGCTCCTGAGGAGCGCCAGCGCGGTATCACCATCTCCATCGCGCACGTCGAGTACCAGACCGAGACGCGTCACTACGCCCACGTCGACTGCCCCGGTCACGCGGACTACATCAAGAACATGATCACGGGTGCGGCGCAGATGGACGGCGCCATCCTCGTTGTCGCCGCCACCGACGGCCCGATGCCGCAGACCAAGGAGCACGTGCTCCTGGCCCGCCAGGTCGGCGTTCCGTACATCGTCGTCGCCCTGAACAAGGCCGACATGGTGGACGACGAGGAGATCCTGGAGCTCGTCGAGCTCGAGGTCCGTGAGCTCCTCTCCGAGTACGAGTTCCCGGGCGACGACCTGCCGGTCGTCAAGGTCTCGGCGCTCAAGGCCCTCGAGGGCGACCCGGAGTGGGCGAAGACCGTCCTGGAGCTCATGGCCGCGGTCGACGAGTCGATCCCGACCCCCGAGCGTGACGTCGACAAGCCGTTCCTCATGCCCGTCGAGGACGTCTTCACGATCACCGGTCGCGGTACGGTCGTCACCGGCCGTATCGAGCGTGGTGTCCTGAAGGTCAACGAGACCGTCGACATCATCGGCATCAAGCAGGACAAGACCACCACCACGGTCACCGGCATCGAGATGTTCCGCAAGCTGCTCGACGAGGGCCAGGCCGGTGAGAACGTCGGTCTGCTGCTTCGTGGCATCAAGCGCGAGGACGTCGAGCGCGGCCAGGTCATCATCAAGCCGGGTTCGGTCACGCCGCACACCGAGTTCGAGGCCCAGGCCTACATCCTGTCGAAGGACGAGGGTGGCCGTCACACCCCCTTCTTCAACAACTACCGTCCGCAGTTCTACTTCCGTACGACGGACGTGACCGGCGTCGTGACCCTCCCCGAGGGCACCGAGATGGTCATGCCGGGTGACAACACCGAGATGAAGGTGGAGCTCATCCAGCCCGTCGCCATGGAAGAGGGCCTGAAGTTCGCCATCCGTGAGGGTGGCCGGACGGTCGGCGCCGGCCAGGTCACCAAGATCAACAAGTAAGTCTGTTGGTCGACCTGGTAGCTCCAGCCTGAGCTGAGCAACCTGAGAGGGCCCGTACGACTCCGGTCGTACGGGCCCTCTCGCGTGGGCGGCGCCGGGGGCGGTTCGATCAGGCGGGGCGCCGGGGGAGGTCGCCGCCACCCCCGCCGCCGTCCCGGTGCGTGACTCCTGGCTCTTCGACGACCCCGCGTTCCGGGTCGCCCCGGCCGCCTGGACGGAGTTCGTGACGTAGGCGTCAGGCGGAGACCACCGCGGCCAGCAGTACCAGGAGGCCCACCGGAAAGAGCGTGATCAGCAGCGCCGCGCCGGCCGCCAGGATGCGGGGCGTCCGGAGCGAGAGACGGTGTGGCAGGACCCAGGCGAGGACGTACAGGGTCACAGCCGTGTAGATCATGCCGCCGTACTGCCCCATGCCGTCGTGGTCCAGGATGACGGCGTACTCCGTGGCGAGAACCGGCAGTCCGAACACGGAGGCCACGAAGGGGGCTCTCCACCACGTCTTGTGGATCTCGTGAAGCGGGGCACCCGCGGTCTGTGTCGTCATGGCTTCCATCCCACCGGCGTCGGGGCCCCGGCGGCATCCGGTCGCCTACTCATTCGCGCACGCGTTCCGCCTGAGTAGTGGTACCCGGCAGCAAGCAGGGTCAAGGGGGGAGGGCGCAGGGCCCACCATGCAGGCCGCCTCTTCGCTCGAGCCCCACGGCTTCGGCATGGGGGACGCTGTGGAGCCGACAGTCGAACCGCCGATATCCCCGCGTCGACGGAGACGGCCCACCTGGAAATCCTCAGAAGCCGTCCGGCGGACTGCTCCTCGCGAGCTTCACAATGTCGCCGGAGGCGCAGGCACGGCTCGAAGCAGGGTCAGTTCGCGGACGTGGGACGTTTCCAGACGGGCCAGGGACGAGTTCAGGCTGTCGAGGAACACCACCCTGCCCATGTTGTTGTGGGCGTAGAGGAGGTTGCCCGTCGCCTCTTGGCCGCCGATCTCCCGGCGCAGCCAGATCACGCCCCTGGTGTCCGGGCCGGGTTCCGACATCGCCCTGATCACGTCGTCCCAGGTGCCGGCCGGGGTGTGGGCGAAGTCGGCGAAGTAGCGGCGCATCAGGCGGGCCACCCAGCCGGGGGCTTCGTCGGAGGGGCGCCAGGGGAGGGGCGTGGAGGGGGCGCCCGAGATGACCGTGTGAAGGGCGACGGTGCAGCCCCGGGCGTTGATGCGGCGAGGCTGGCCCTGGACACGAGCGACCGCTTCCGAAGGGGAGGCGGGTGGGGTCAGATCGGCGAGCGGGTCGGCGGGGGCCGGGTGGAAGGGGACCGTACCGTCCTTGGGGACCACGACCGAGGCCGCCAGCATCGGCGTCCGCGGATATCCCGGTTGGGGCACCGTCCGGCAGGCCAGCAGCCAGGCGGTCTCCGTCTCGTGCACCGGGTGTGGCGTGGCCGGCTCGACGAGACCGCCGTAGGTGTGCCGGAGCCAGGCCGTCGCCCGCTGCACCGGGTGCGACACCTCAGCCACGGCCGCGGCCACCCCGAGAGCCACCGGAATCACGCGAGCCGCGCGAGGTCGTGCCCGTGTTCCAGGGGCCGACCATCATGAGGATCCGCTCACGGTGCTCGACGCCGCGATACCAGGCGCCCGGCCAGGCGGGCGCGCCCACCGAAGCCCCGGCGAACGCCCCCGCCAGCGCCGCGATCGAGTCCGAGTCGCCCGACGACCATGCCGCCCGGCGCAGCGCGGTCACCGGCTCCTCGGGAAAGAGAAGGAAGCAGTACAGGCCCGCTGCGAGCGCTTCCTCGGCGATCCAGCCCGCACCGACCGCCGCGCAAGGGTCCCGCTCAGGATCCGGAGCACGCAGCGCCGCCTCGACGGTGTCCAGGGCGCGCAGGCACTCGTCCCAGCCGTGGGCGATGTACGCCGCGGGGTCAGCGGCCCCCGCTCGCTGAGCCAGGTCCCCGAGCCACGCGGCGTGGTAGGTCGTTCGCGACTTCAGGGCGTAGTGGCGCAGCCAGTGGAGGAGTTCCACCGGAGCGCAGTTGTGGGTGAGGAGCCAGACGGCATGGGCCGTCAGGTCGCTCGCGGCGAGCGCGGTGGGATGGCCGTGCGTCAGCGCGGCCTGCAACTGGGCTGCTCCGGCCCGCTGTTCGGCGCTCAGGCCCGGGACCAGGCCGACCGGAGCGACTCGCATGTTGGCGCCGCACCCCTTGGACCCCAGCACACTCGCCGCCTGCCACGGCCCGCCGCGTTCGAGCGCGGCACAGGCGGTCAGGCACGTCTGCCCCGGCGCGCGGTTGTTGTCGGGGGAGCGCAGCCACCGGACGAAGTGGGCCCGCAGAGCCGGTTCGAGCGTCTCGGCGGAGAAGTCCGCGACGGAGTCCTGCGTGACGTCCAGCAGCGCGTCCCCGACGGCCAGCGCCATCTGGGTGTCGTCGGTCACCAGCGCCACGCCTTCGGTGAGGGGCAGCTCCAGGTCCCGCCAGGCGCCGTACCGGGCGGCCATCCGCTCCAGGGTGAGGAACTCGGTCGGGTAGCCCAGTGCGTCCCCGATGGCCAGGCCGAACATCGTGCCCGTCGCGCCGTCCTTGACCCGGTTCAGCCGCCATTCTTTCCCGGCGAGATCGTCGACGACGATGATGCTCGGCGCTTCGGAGAGCGAGCCGGGGACGACATGACTGCGGGGACTGAAGGGCGAGTCCCGGATCATTTCGGCGAGGGCCTGGGTGGGGGGGATGCCGCGCCTTTTGGCGTCGCGCAGCCGCCTTCCCCACGCCCCGAACTCGTTGTGCGCTGCTGGGCTCGCGTCGCTGCGGATCCGGATGCCCCCAGCCACGTCCTCGTCGTTGGCCCACACATAGCCGATCACCCGATTCTCGGCGTCGGCCACGGACAGGTACCGGACGGGCTTGCCCGTGTGGCGGGCGTAGCGCGGCGGCCCTCCCGTCACCACGAACGCCATATCGGCTTCGAAGCGGGGATTCTTCTTCGGTTGCGGTTCCATCAGCGTCCGCTCCTAACTACCCGGCAGCACTTCGCCGTAGATCTGGTACTGGCCGTTCTCGTCCTTGAACGCCCGGGTGACTTTGTAACTCATCCCCCGACCGAGCAACAACTCCCGTTCGGTCACCCCGAAATCGCTGACCTTCTCGATCCATGCACCGTGCGTGCCTTCGGGAACGCGCAAGCGCAGAATCGCGTCCTGTCCCTGGAAACTCGGAACCGGATGATTTCCGAGCGAACTTGATGTGTATCCCGGGTCAGCTATTTTCTGGCCGACGAGGTCCTCGATCTCATTGAAATCGATGTGGCTGATTCCGGTGCCGCGTACAACCATGACATCCTCTGGAATCGGACTGCCGGCGAGCGCCCGGTCGACCTCGTCGATATTGCGCAGCACCTCCGGGGTGCCGAAGTCCTCGTTGCCCCGCAGAAAGCCGTTCATCTCCTTGTACGTGGCCGAGCCAGGCGCGCCCACGATGGGAGGCTCCTTGCTGTAGTCCCGGAGGGCGTCCTTGGCCGACTCCGGAAGGTTCTCCACATAGTGATTCCACTGATCCCGGCCGTACGCGATCGCCGCGTCCGGGTCCTTGAACGACACCGCGCCGTCCGCCAGCTCGGCGGCGCCCACCTCGTGGCGCTGTGCGTCGGTGAGGGCGTCCCAGACATCGTCCGTGACCTGCTGAGAGTGCTGGAACCCGTGGCCCGGCGACCCGCCGTTGAGGTCCCTGACCTCCGGATAGCTCTCGTCCAGGAATCTCTGCGCCGCCGCAGGGTCCACCGTGTCCGCGTGGAGTGCGCGACCGGTCGGGGCCAGTTCGTCGCCGACCCGTACCCCCCTGGACGCCAGGTTCGAGGCGCCGGCCTCCAGCCCCTCCTTCAAGCCCAGGCGGATTCCGGTCCGGGCCAGTCCCGCGCCCTTCGTCCCGAGCAGTTCGGGCAGGAGTCTGCCGGTGAACTCGGAAGGGTCCTTGGTGAAGCCGTCCACCGTCGCCTGGACGACGCGTTCGGGGTGTGCGGCGGTGGAGACGAGGCCGGCCAGCGTCATGTTGACGTTCTGGATGTACGCGGCCGGATGCGTGAGGTTGTACGGGTCCGTGGGGTTGAGTCCGCGCACGAAGTTCAGCAGCCCCGCCGTGCCCTTGAGGGCTCCGCCGACGACATGCGTGAGCTCGGTGTTGTAGGCCTGGTAGCCGTCGATCAGGTCGTTGCCGAGCCGGTCCAGCGGCGGTGGTTCGGCGGGGGCGTGGGCGAGCGCCGCCTTGACCTGGGTCTGCGCCTCGGCGGCGATGAGGTTGCGCTGCTTGCGGGCCTGGGCGAGTCTGGCCCGCGCCGCCCTCATCCCGTCGATGCCCGGATCGTGGAAGGGCTCGGGCTCCGGTCCGGGATCCTGATCGGCCTTGATCTTGGCGTTGTAGGCGTCGACCTTCTTGTTGTACGCCTCCACGGCGTCCACGGAGGCCTTCTTGCCCTTCTTGTACTGCTCGACGGCCTCCTGGGCCTGCCGCTGGGCCCACTCGACCGTTTCCGCGTAGGCGTCCAGAGCCACGCCGGCCGCCTCGCAGGCGTCGGCCGCGTACAGCCACTTCATGGGATGCACGCCGAACTTCTCGCGGAAGGCGTCGCCGCCCACCCCCTTCCAGCCGGCCGAGTCGACCTTCTTCATACCGACGCCGACCTTGTCGAACGCGGCCTGGAAGTCCTTGAGGTGCTTGGCGCTCGCCCGGATCTTCCCGGGGTTGCCGTGCACGAGCTCGTCGGCCTGCTCGGTCTGGCCGAGCTGTTGTTCCCCGGGGGTGGCGCCGAGGTCGGAGGCGAGTTCGTCGCCGAAGTCCTCCACGGCGTCGGCGGCGTCGTGCAGGCCTATGCGGTCGAGCCCGTCGCCGGCCTTGTCGGTGGCGTAGTCGATGCCCTCGCCGAGCTTCTTCTTGCCCTCGTCGACGAGCTTCTCGCCGTACTCCAGGCCGCTGTTCAGACCGCCCTTGATGTCGTCGACGATCCCCATCAGCCCTCCCCGCCCTGCTGCTGCTGGGCGGCCTGGGCCGCCTGGGCGCGGGCCTCGGGCGAGGGCCCGAAGGTGTCGTCCAGCATTTTGTCGTACTCGGCGTCCGAGACCCCGAACGTGTCGTGGAAGTTCTCGGGGTTGAGGCCGAGGGGTCCGACGGTCCCAGAGGTCATCACATCGCGGCCGGCGTCCTTCCAGCCCTGCTTGATGTTCTCGCCCGCCTGGTCGAAGGACTCCTTGCTGTAGTCGACGTCGCCGCTGAAGACCCCGGAGGTGGCGATGTCGCCCCAGCCCATCCGGGTGACCTCGTCCTCGGAGGCGTACGGATTGCCGATGAGGGAGTTGGTGACCACCTTGAACGTGCCCCCGACGTATTCCTCGGTCTCGTGGAGGGTGCCGGCCGCGAGACCGGTCTTGACGGCGAAACCGTTGCCCTCGTTGATCAGGGAGCGCACGCCCCACTCCCAGCGCTCGCAGAACGAGCCGAACGTCTCGGTCAGCCCGTCGTGCCCGAGGTCCAGCCCCGAGAGGGACAGATCGCCGAAGCCCCGCCCCGCACCGGCCATGCCGACCATGCCGAGTTCCTTGAGCTCGCCCAGCGCCTCGGTCAGACCTCTGGCGATCAGCTCCAGGCCGACGGCCTTGAGGTCCGGCTCGCCGGCCGCGCTCATCGGCGCGCCGCCACCGTTCACGGGCGCCCACGCGCCGTTCGCCGGCACGCCGCCACCGGTCAACTGCTCGTCACCGCCGCTCACCAGGCGCCCCCCTGCTCACGATCCACGGCCACCTCGTCCGGTACGACGCCCGCGACCGGCGGGAACACCGCGCCGTCCGGCCCGTCCGCGCAGTCCAGCGCCACTCCGCAGGGGACCCCCGCCGCGGGCACGGCCACGTCCAGCAGCCGGGCGCCGAGGATCGTCTGGTAGGTCCACTCGCGGTGATACTCGCCCCGGGCCAGGGCGTACCGGGACAGCGCCTGTTCGTCGGAGAACGCCAGGATGAACCGGACGCCGCCCAGGTCGGCGGTGAGCAGACCCCGTTCGCTGTCGGGGCCGGGTCCGTCGCCCAGGGGGACCAGCACGGCCGTCTGCCGGAACTCCTCCAGCAGAGCGGCGAACCACCGCCGCCGGGCCTCGGCCTCCGGGTCGTCCGCGGCCGACGCGGGAACCCGCGCGGGTGCGGCTACCGGCTCCCGTTCAGCCACCGGCTCCGGTTCAGCCACCGGTTCCGGTGCGGCCGCCCACTCCGGTGCGAACGGCGCCCCTCGCCCCTCCGACGGCTCGCGCGGCGGGGCCGTCATCTCCGCGTAGTCCTCGAGACGTGACCTGGGAACCCTGTTCTCGGGCGGTCCGCTCGCCTTGCCCCCGTGCTCAGACATGACGTCGATTATGGCGAGGACCTGTCACCGGAAGTCGTTCCGGGGCGCGCAGGCACCCGGCGCGCACACACTCTCCACACCCTGCGTTTGACCTGCGTCACGTCCGGGGTATTGTCTCCGGCCCGATTGGCGGAGGGCGTGCCCCATATGGCAGACTGTCGGAGTTGCTCGGTCGAGTGTTGATGCTGTGCGCCTCCCGCCGGGAGGACCGGAAGCGAGTCCCACAGTACTCGTCGCCCTAACTGCCTGATGGCAGCGCTGGGGCGGACGTACGGGAATCTTTCGGGAAGCGCAGTGCGGCACCGGCCAGGCGCCCGGTGGGCCTTCCGCCCCCGGCTTGCGGTTCCGGAAGGGCCGTGTGCATTCCGCAGGGATGTTCGAACAAGGGACATCTGTGTCAGCGGGAGAGCGACACGCCCGACCGCGTGGGTCGGAGGAGAAGGTGAAATGGAACATCGGGTTCCGGAGCGGACAAAGAGACAGGACTACTGAGTAGCCATGGCGGGACAGAAGATCCGCATCCGGCTCAAGGCCTACGACCACGAGGTCATCGACAGCTCGGCGAAGAAGATCGTCGAGACGGTGACCCGCACTGGTGCGTCGGTCGCGGGCCCGGTGCCGCTGCCCACTGAGAAGAACGTGTACTGCGTCATCAAGTCGCCGCACAAGTACAAGGACTCGCGCGAGCACTTCGAGATGCGCACGCACAAGCGCCTGATCGACATCCTCGACCCGACCCCCAAGACCGTTGACTCTCTGATGCGACTCGACCTCCCGGCCGGTGTCGACATCGAGATCAAGCTCTGAGGCCGGTGATCTGAGATATGACCAAGCAGATCAAGGGCATCCTGGGCGAGAAGCTCGGCATGACGCAGGTGTGGGACGAGAACAACCGCGTTGTTCCGGTCACCGTCGTCAAGGCCAGCCCCAACGTCGTGACCCAGGTCCGTACGAACGACAGTGACGGCTACGAGTCCGTCCAGATCGCCTTCGGCGAGATCGACCCGCGCAAGGTGAACAAGCCCCTCAAGGGTCACTTCGCCAAGGCCGACGTCACTCCCCGTCGCCACCTCGTCGAGATCCGCACCGCGGACGCCTCCGAGTACACGCTGGGCCAGGAGATCACCGCTGAGGTGTTCGAGGCCGGCGTGAAGGTCGACGTGACCGGCAAGAGCAAGGGCAAGGGCTTCGCCGGTGTCATGAAGCGTCACAACTTCAAGGGCCTCGGCGCCGGTCACGGCACCCAGCGCAAGCACCGCTCGCCCGGTTCCATCGGTGGCTGCGCCACCCCGGGCCGCGTGTTCAAGGGCCTCCGCATGGCGGGTCGCATGGGCAACGAGCGCGTGACCACCCAGAACCTGACCGTCCACGCCGTTGACGCGGAGAAGGGTCTGCTGCTCATCAAGGGCGCTGTCCCCGGTCCGAACGGCGGCCTCGTCCTGGTCCGCACCGCGGCCAAGGGGGCCTGAGGTAACCGATGAGCACTGTTGACATCCTTTCGCCTGCAGGCGAGAAGACCGGTAGCGTCGAGCTCCCCGCGGAGATCTTCGGCGTGGAGAAGGTCAGCATCCCGCTGATCCACCAGGTCGTCGTCGCGCAGAACGCGGCTGCCCGTCAGGGCACGCACAAGACCAAGACCCGCGGCGAGGTTCGCGGTGGCGGTAAGAAGCCTTACCGTCAGAAGGGCACCGGCCGTGCGCGCCAGGGCTCGACCCGCGCGCCGCAGTTCGCCGGCGGTGGCGTCGTCCACGGCCCGCAGCCGCGTGACTACTCGCAGCGGACCCCCAAGAAGATGAAGGCTGCCGCTCTGCGTCACGCCCTCACCGACCGGGCCCGCCACAACCGCATTCACGTCGTCTCCGGCGTGATCGAGGGCGAGACCCCCTCCACGAAGGCCGCTCGTTCGCTGTTCGGCAAGATCTCGGAGCGCAAGAACCTGCTCCTGGTCGTCGACCGCGCCGACGAGGCCGCGTGGCTGTCCGCCCGCAACCTGCCCCAGGTGCACATCCTGGAGCCGGGCCAGCTGAACACGTACGACGTGATCGTCTCGGACGACGTGGTCTTCACCCAGGCCGCTCTTGAGTCCTTCGTGTCCGGCCCGAACAAGGCCAACGACACCGAAGGGAGTGACGCCTGATGGCTACGCGTCACCCGAGCATCGCCTCCAAGGCGGCCAAGGCCGCCAAGGCCGCGCGCGTCGCCAAGGCGAAGCGCCACGAGGCCGAGGGCAAGAACACCGTCGTCACCGCGCCCAGCAAGGCGTTCACGGACCTCCGTGACGTTCTGCTGAAGCCGGTCGTGTCGGAGAAGAGCTACGCGCTCCTCGACGAGAACAAGTACACGTTCATCGTCGCCCCGAACGCCAACAAGACCCAGATCAAGCAGGCCGTCCAGTCGGTCTTCTCGGTCAAGGTCACCGGCGTCAACACGATCAACCGCATCGGCAAGCGCAAGCGCACCAAGACCGGTTTCGGTCAGCGCGCCGGCACCAAGCGCGCGATCGTGACCCTTGCCGAGGGCGACCGTATCGACATCTTCGGCGGTCCGACCGCCTAAGGGCGGTCCGGATCGTCCGATATCGGACGAGGACTGAAAAATGGGAATCCGCAAGTACAAGCCGACTACGCCGGGCCGTCGTGGCTCCAGCGTCGCCGACTTCGTCGAGGTCACGCGGTCCACGCCGGAGAAGTCGCTGGTCCGCCCGCTGCACAGCAAGGGCGGCCGTAACAACGCCGGTCGTGTGACCGTTCGCCACCAGGGTGGCGGACACAAGCGCGCCTACCGAGTGATCGACTTCCGTCGTCACGACAAGGACGGCGTGCCGGCGAAGGTCGCGCACATCGAGTACGACCCCAACCGCACCGCGCGCATCGCGCTGCTGCACTACGCCGACGGTGAGAAGCGCTACATCCTCGCCCCGCGCAACCTGCAGCAGGGTGACCGCGTCGAGAACGGTCCCGGGGCCGACATCAAGCCGGGCAACAACCTGGCGATCCGCAACATCCCGGTCGGTACCACGATCCACGCGATCGAGATCCGTCCCGGTGGCGGCGCCAAGTTCGCCCGCTCCGCCGGCGCCTCCGTGCAGCTGCTCGCGAAGGAGGGCACGATGGCCCACCTCCGCATGCCGTCCGGTGAGATCCGCCTGGTCGACCAGCGCTGCCGCGCCACGGTCGGCGAGGTCGGCAACGCCGAGCAGAGCAACATCAACTGGGGCAAGGCCGGCCGCAAGCGCTGGCTGGGCGTCCGCCCGACCGTTCGCGGTGTGGCGATGAACCCGGTTGACCACCCCCACGGTGGTGGTGAGGGCAAGACTTCCGGTGGTCGCCACCCGGTCAGCCCCTGGGGTCAGAAGGAGGGTCGTACTCGTTCGCCCAAGAAGGCTTCGAACAAGTACATCGTCCGCCGCCGCAAGACGAACAAGAAGCGCTAGGAGCGGGTTTAGATGCCGCGCAGTCTCAAGAAGGGGCCCTTCGTCGACGGACACCTCGTAAAGAAGGTGGACGCCCAGAACGAAGCCGGTTCCAAGAACGTCATCAAGACCTGGTCCCGTCGCTCGATGATCATTCCCAGCATGCTGGGCCACACGATCGCGGTGCACAACGGCAAGACCCACATTCCGGTGTTTGTCACCGAGTCGATGGTCGGCCACAAGCTCGGCGAGTTCTCGCCGACGCGCACCTTCCGGGGTCACGTCAAGGACGACCGGAAGTCGAAGCGCCGCTAGTAGCGGGGTGGAATGACCATGACAGACACTGGAAGGACAACCATGGAAGCCAGGGCCCAGGCGCGGTACATCCGCGTCACGCCCATGAAGGCCCGCCGGGTGGTGGACCTTATCCGTGGCATGGACGCCACGGAGGCTCAGGCGGTCCTGCGTTTCGCCCCGCAGGCCGCGAGCGTGCCGGTCGGCAAGGTGCTTGACAGCGCCATCGCCAACGCCGCGCACAACTACGACCACACTGACGCCGACAGCCTCTACATCTCCGAGGCGTACGTCGACGAGGGTCCGACCCTGAAGCGGTTCCGTCCGCGTGCCCAGGGGCGCGCGTACCGGATCCGCAAGCGGACCAGCCACATCACCGTGGTCCTCAGCAGCAAGGAAGGATCCCGGTAATGGGCCAGAAGGTTAACCCGCATGGGTTCCGGCTCGGCATCACCACGGACTTCAAGTCCCGCTGGTACGCCGACAAGTCGTACAAGGAATACGTCGGAGAAGACGTCGCCATCCGTCGGATGATGACGTCCGGCATGGAGCGCGCCGGCATCTCGAAGGTGGAGATCGAGCGCACCCGTGACCGCGTCCGCGTCGACATCCACACCGCGCGTCCGGGCATCGTCATCGGCCGCCGCGGCGCCGAGGCCGACCGTATCCGCGGCGACCTGGAGAAGCTGACCAAGAAGCAGGTCCAGCTGAACATCCTCGAGGTGAAGAACCCCGAGGTCGACGCTCAGCTGGTGGCCCAGGCCGTCGCCGAGCAGCTCTCCTCCCGCGTCTCCTTCCGTCGGGCCATGCGTAAGAGCATGCAGTCCGCCATGAAGGCCGGCGCCAAGGGCATCAAGATCCAGTGCGGTGGCCGCCTCGGCGGCGCCGAGATGTCCCGCTCGGAGTTCTACCGCGAGGGCCGCGTGCCCCTGCACACGCTCCGCGCGAACGTGGACTACGGCTTCTTCGAGGCCAAGACGACCTTCGGCCGCATCGGCGTGAAGGTCTGGATCTACAAGGGCGACGTCAAGAACATCGCCGAGGTCCGCGCCGAGAACGCCGCAGCCCGCGCCGGCAACCGCCCGGCCCGTGGCGGCGGCGGCGCCGACCGCCCGGCCCGTGGTGGCCGTGGTGGCGAGCGTGGCGGTCGCGGTCGTAAGCCGCAGCAGGCTCCCGCTGCCGAGGCCCCCAAGGCCGAGGCTCCGGCGGCTGCCGCTCCGGCTGAGAGCACCGGAACGGAGGCCTGACCGACATGCTGATCCCCCGTAGGGTCAAGCACCGCAAGCAGCACCACCCGAAGCGCCGTGGTCAGGCCAAGGGCGGTACGACGGTCTCGTTCGGCGAGTACGGCATTCAGGCCCTCACGCCGGCGTACGTGACCAACCGCCAGATCGAGGCGGCCCGTATCGCGATGACCCGCCACATCAAGCGTGGTGGCAAGGTCTGGATCAACATCTACCCGGACCGCCCGCTCACGAAGAAGCCTGCCGAGACCCGCATGGGTTCCGGTAAGGGTTCTCCCGAGTGGTGGATCGCGAACGTGCACCCGGGACGGGTCATGTTCGAGCTGTCCTACCCCAACGAGAAGATCGCCCGTGAGGCCCTCACTCGCGCAGCCCACAAGCTGCCGATGAAGTGCCGGATCGTCAAGCGCGAGGCAGGTGAAGCGTGATGTCGGCCGGTACCAAGGCGTCCGAGCTGCGCGAACTGGGTGACGAGGAGCTTCTGGCGAAGCTCCGCGAAGCCAAGGAAGAGCTGTTCAACCTCCGCTTCCAGGCGGCGACGGGTCAGCTCGAGAACCACGGTCGGCTCAAGGCCGTCCGTAAGGACATCGCGCGGATCTACACCCTGATGCGTGAGCGCGAGCTGGGCATCGAGACGGTGGAGAGCGCCTGATGAGCGAGAACAACGTGACTGAGCAGAACACCGAGGCCCGTGGCTTCCGCAAGACCCGTGAGGGTCTGGTCGTCAGCGACAAGATGGACAAGACCGTCGTCGTCGCCGTCGAGGACCGTGTGAAGCACGCGCTGTACGGCAAGGTCATCCGCCGTACGAACAAGCTCAAGGCTCACGACGAGCAGAACGCCGCGGGCGTCGGCGACCGTGTCCTCCTCGCGGAGACCCGGCCGCTGTCCGCGACGAAGCGCTGGCGCGTCGTCGAGATCCTCGAGAAGGCCAAGTAATTCTCCTGCGGCCCTAACACATAGGGGCCCCGCAGGACAGTTCCGCCAGGCTCGGCAGGGGCTCACCTCGTGACGAGGCGGCCCCTGCCGGGAACCGGCAGACAAACAGGAGATAGACGTGATCCAGCAGGAGTCGCGACTGCGTGTCGCCGACAACACTGGTGCGAAGGAAATCCTTTGCATCCGTGTGCTCGGTGGCTCCGGTCGCCGCTACGCGGGCATCGGTGACGTCATCGTCGCCACCGTCAAGGACGCGATCCCCGGCGGCAACGTGAAGAAGGGTGACGTCATCAAGGCGGTCATCGTTCGCACCGTCAAGGAGCGCCGCCGTCCGGACGGCTCGTACATCCGCTTCGACGAGAACGCCGCTGTCATTCTGAAGAACGACGGCGACCCTCGTGGCACCCGCATCTTCGGCCCGGTCGGCCGGGAGCTGCGCGAGAAGAAGTTCATGAAGATCATCTCGCTGGCTCCGGAGGTGCTGTAAGCATGAAGATCAAGAAGGGCGACCTGGTCCAGGTCATCACCGGTAAGGACAAGGGCAAGCAGGGCAAGGTCATCGCGGCCTTCCCCCGCGAGGACCGCGTCCTGGTCGAGGGTGTCAACCGGGTCAAGAAGCACACGAAGGCCGGTCCGACGGCCAAGGGCTCGCAGGCCGGCGGCATCGTGACCACCGAGGCCCCGATCCACGTGTCCAACGTTCAGCTGGTCGTGGAGAAGGACGGCAACAAGGTCGTCACGCGCGTCGGTTACCGCTTCGACGACGAGGGCAACAAGATCCGCGTTGCCAAGCGGACGGGTGAGGACATCTGATGGCTACCACCACCACTCCGCGTCTGAAGACGAAGTACCGCGAGGAGATCGCGGGCAAGCTGCGTGAGGAGTTCTCCTACGAGAACGTCATGCAGATCCCCGGCCTCGTCAAGATCGTGGTCAACATGGGTGTGGGCGACGCCGCCCGCGACTCCAAGCTGATCGAGGGCGCCATCCGCGACCTCACCACGATCACCGGTCAGAAGCCGGCCGTCACCAAGGCCCGCAAGTCCATCGCGCAGTTCAAGCTGCGCGAGGGTCAGCCGATCGGTGCCCACGTCACGCTTCGTGGCGACCGCATGTGGGAGTTCCTGGACCGCACCCTGTCGCTCGCGCTCCCGCGCATCCGCGACTTCCGCGGTCTGTCCCCCAAGCAGTTCGACGGCCGTGGCAACTACACCTTCGGTCTCACGGAGCAGGTCATGTTCCACGAGATCGACCAGGACAAGATCGACCGTGTCCGGGGTATGGACATCACCGTGGTCACCACGGCGACCAACGACGCTGAGGGCCGTGCGCTCCTTCGTCACCTCGGCTTCCCCTTCAAGGAGGCGTGAGCGAGATGGCGAAGAAGGCTCTGATCGCAAAGGCTGCTCGTAAGCCCAAGTTCGCTGTGCGGGCGTACAACCGCTGCCAGCGTTGCGGCCGTCCCCACTCCGTGTACCGCAAGTTCGGCCTCTGCCGTGTGTGCCTTCGTGAGATGGCTCACCGTGGCGAGCTGCCGGGCGTGACCAAGAGCTCCTGGTAAAACCCCTTTTAGGGTTTCCAGAGGCTCTCGGTAAGCAATGGGCGTGTCAGGCGCCCACCCCTTCATGGCTTAGGCTGGGAGGGTTGGGCGCCCTGACGGTCGCCCGTACGACTTACTACGCCGTAGGTCCACCGCGCCGCACCCGTCCCGTCTCGGATCGGGGAGAGGGATGGCGCACCAGGAAACCCCGGCGAGAGAGGCCACAGGCCAATTCATGACCATGACTGATCCGATCGCAGACATGCTGACGCGTCTGCGGAACGCGAACTCGGCGTACCACGACTCCGTGACGATGCCGGCATCGAAGATCAAGTCTCACATCGCGGAGATCCTCCAGCAGGAGGGCTTCATCACGGGCTGGAAGGTCGAGGACGCCGAGGTCGGCAAGAACCTCACCCTCGAGCTCAAGTTCGGCCCGAACCGTGAGCGCTCCATCGCGGGCATCAAGCGGATCTCCAAGCCCGGTCTCCGGGTTTACGCGAAGTCCACCTCCCTGCCCAAGGTGCTCGGTGGCCTCGGCGTGGCGATCATCTCCACGTCGCACGGTCTCCTCACCGACAAGCAGGCCGGCAAGAAGGGCGTAGGCGGAGAAGTTCTCGCCTACGTCTGGTAGCGGAAGGGAACGGAGGAAACAGCTATGTCGCGCATTGGCAAGCTCCCCATCACGGTTCCCGCCGGCGTGGACGTCACCATCGACGGCCAGACGGTTTCGGTCAAGGGCCCCAAGGGCTCGCTGACCCACACCGTCGTTGCGCCGATCGAGATCGCCAAGGCTGAGGACGGCGTCCTGAACGTCACTCGCCCCAACGACGAGCGTCAGAGCAAGGCCCTGCACGGCCTGTCCCGCACGCTGGTGGCGAACATGATCACCGGCGTGACCGAGGGTTACGTGAAGAAGCTCGAGATCAGTGGTGTCGGTTACCGCGTGACCGCGAAGGGCTCGAACCTCGAGTTCGCGCTCGGTTACAGCCACCCGATCACCGTCGAGGCGCCCGAGGGAATCACCTTCAAGGTGGAGACCCCGACCCGCTTCCAGGTCGAGGGCATCGACAAGCAGAAGGTCGGCGAGGTTGCGGCCAACATCCGCAAGCTGCGCAAGCCCGACCCGTACAAGGCCAAGGGCGTCAAGTACGAGGGCGAAGTCATCCGCCGCAAGGTCGGAAAGGCGGGTAAGTAAGCCATGGCATACGGACAGAAGATCCTCAAGGGCGACGCTTACAAGCGTGCCGCGATCAAGCGTCGCCACATCCGGATCCGTAAGCACATCTCGGGTACGGCGGAGCGTCCGCGCCTGGTCGTGACGCGCTCCAACCGCCACATCGTGGCTCAGGTCATCGACGACATCAAGGGTCACACCCTGGCGTCGGCGTCGACCCTGGACACCACGATCCGCGGTGGTGAGGCCGACAAGTCCTCGCAGGCCAAGCAGGTCGGCGCCCTGGTCGCCGAGCGCGCCAAGGCTGCGGGTGTCGAGGCTGTCGTGTTCGACCGTGGTGGTAACCAGTACGCCGGGCGCATTGCCGCCCTGGCGGACGCCGCCCGCGAAGCCGGACTCAAGTTCTGAGTCGGTTCCGTAGCTAGCGGAAACAGAGAGAGGTAATTCCAATGGCTGGACCCCAGCGCCGCGGTGGCGGTGCCGGTGGCGGCGAGCGGCGGGACCGGAAGGGCCGTGACGGCGGCGCTGCTGCCGCCGAGAAGACCGCGTACGTTGAGCGCGTCGTCGCGATCAACCGTGTCGCCAAGGTTGTGAAGGGTGGTCGTCGCTTCAGCTTCACCGCGCTGGTCGTGGTGGGCGACGGTGACGGCACCGTTGGTGTCGGATACGGCAAGGCCAAGGAGGTGCCGGCCGCCATCGCCAAGGGTGTTGAGGAGGCCAAGAAGCACTTCTTCAAGGTCCCGCGTATCCAGGGCACCATCCCGCACCCGATCACGGGCGAGAAGGCTGCGGGCGTCGTCCTGCTCAAGCCTGCTTCCCCCGGTACCGGCGTCATCGCCGGTGGCCCGGTGCGTGCCGTGCTCGAGTGCGCCGGCGTGCACGACATCCTGTCGAAGTCGCTCGGCTCGTCGAACGCGATCAACATCGTGCACGCGACCGTGGAGGCCCTGAAGGGCCTGCAGCGTCCCGAGGAGATCGCGGCTCGCCGTGGTCTGCCCCTCGAGGACGTCGCTCCCGCGGCTCTGCTTCGTGCGCGTGCCGGGGCTGGTGCTGCGTAATGGCTCAGCTCAAGATCACGCAGACGAAGTCGTACATCGGCAGCAAGCAGAACCACCGTGACACCCTGCGTTCGCTCGGGCTCAAGCGCCTGAACGACGTGGTCGTCAAGGAGGACCGCCCCGAGTTCCGCGGAATGGTGCACACCGTCCGCCACCTCGTGACGGTCGAGGAGGTCGACTGATCATGGCGGAGAACAACCCGCTCAAGATCCACAACCTCCGTCCCGCCCCGGGCGCCAAGACCGCCAAGACCCGTGTGGGTCGTGGTGAGGCGTCGAAGGGTAAGACGGCCGGTCGTGGTACCAAGGGCACGAAGGCCCGTTACCAGGTTCCGGAGCGCTTCGAGGGTGGCCAGATGCCCCTCCACATGCGTCTTCCGAAGCTGAAGGGCTTCAAGAACCCGTTCAAGACCGAGTTCCAGGTCGTGAACCTCGACAAGCTGGCCGCGCTGTACCCGGAGGGTGGCGAGGTCACCGTCGAGGGTCTCGTCGCCAAGGGCGCCGTTCGCAAGAACAGCCTCGTCAAGGTCCTGGGCCAGGGCGAGATCTCCGTGGCACTGCAGGTGACGGTCGACGCCGTCTCCGGCTCCGCCAAGGAGAAGATCACCGCCGCCGGCGGTACCGTCACCGAGCTCATCTGATCACCTCAGGCGTCTCGATGACTTGATCGATCCCGACCGGGGATACCCCACAAATGGGGTATCCCCGGTTGGTCGTTCCTAGGGCGGGTGTGTCGCGGGTATGGTGACCAGCACTGCCCACTTTTCACAAGGTTCCCCCAAGAGGGCACCTTGAGCGGCAGTCGACCGTTACTCATGTCGTTGTCGTAAGTCGTTGTTCCTTATTGGACCCTCAAGACCGTCACCCTTGACGCAGATGCGCGGGGGTCGCAGGAGGCACCGTGCTCACCGCGTTCGCCCGGGCGTTCAGGACGCCCGACCTGCGCAAGAAGCTGCTCTTCACGCTCGGGATCATCGTCGTCTACCGGGTCGGCACGCACATCCCGATCCCCGGCGTCGACTACACGTCCGTTCAGCGCTGTGTGGACGAGGCTTCCGGCCAGCAGGGAATCTTCGGTCTGGTGAATATGTTCAGCGGTGGCGCGCTGCTGCAGATCACCATCTTCGCGCTGGGGATCATGCCGTACATCACGGCGAGCATCATCCTCCAGCTGCTGACCGTGGTCATCCCGCGCCTGGAAGCCCTCAAGAAGGAGGGCCAGGCCGGCACCGCGAAGATCACGCAGTACACGCGGTACCTCACGGTGGCCCTCGCCATCCTGCAGGGCACGGGCCTGGTGGCCACCGCCCGCAGTGGCGCCCTGTTCTCCGGCTGCTCGGTCGCCTCGAGCATCGTCCCGGACCGTGCGATCTTCTCCACGATCGTGATGGTCGTCTGCATGACCGCCGGAACGGCCATGGTCATGTGGCTCGGTGAGCTCATCACCGACCGCGGCATCGGCAACGGCATGTCGATCCTGATGTTCATCTCGATCGCCGCGACGTTCCCCTCCGCGCTGTGGGCCATCAAGAAGCAGGGCACGCTGGCGGACGGCTGGATCGAGTTCGGCACCGTCGTCCTGGTCGGCCTGGTCATGGTCGGCCTGGTGGTCTTCGTCGAGCAGGCCCAGCGCCGGATCCCCGTGCAGTACGCGAAGCGCATGATCGGCCGCCGGTCCTACGGCGGCACCTCGACGTACATCCCGCTCAAGGTGAACCAGGCCGGTGTGATCCCGGTCATCTTCGCCTCGTCGCTGCTGTACATCCCGGCCCTCGTCGCCCAGTTCTCCAGCGGAACCTCCAGCTGGAAGACGTGGATCGAGACCAACCTGACCAAGGGCGACCACCCGATCTACATCGTCACGTACTTCCTGCTGATCGTTTTCTTCGCCTTCTTCTACGTGGCTATCTCCTTCAACCCCGAGGAAGTAGCCGACAACATGAAGAAGTATGGTGGCTTCATCCCGGGCATCCGGGCTGGTCGGCCGACCGCTGAGTACCTGTCGTACGTGCTCAACCGGATCACCTGGCCGGGTTCGCTGTATCTGGGTCTGATCGCTCTCGTACCGACGATGGCGTTGGTTGGTTTCGATGCAAACCAGAACTTCCCGTTCGGCGGGACCAGCATCCTGATCATCGTGGGTGTGGGTCTCGAGACCGTGAAGCAGATCGAGAGCCAGCTTCAGCAGCGCAATTACGAAGGGTTCCTCCGCTGATGCGTATCGTCCTCGTCGGGCCGCCGGGTGCCGGTAAGGGAACGCAGGCCGCGTTCCTGGCCAAGAACCTGTCGATCCCGCACATCTCCACGGGCGACCTGTTCCGGGCCAACATCAGCCAGCAGACGGAGCTCGGCAAGCTCGCGAAGTCCTACATGGACGCGGGCAACCTGGTGCCGGACGAGGTCACCATCGCGATGGCCAAGGACCGCATGGAGCAGCCGGACGCCGAGGGCGGCTTCCTGCTGGACGGCTTCCCGCGCAACGTGTCCCAGGCCGAGGCGCTCGACGAGGTGCTGCAGACCGAGAGCATGAAGCTGGACGCGGTGCTGGACCTCGAGGTCCCCGAGGAAGAGGTCGTCAAGCGGATCGCCGGCCGGCGGATCTGCCGCAAGGACTCCAGCCACGTCTTCCACGCCACCTACAGCCCGCCGAAGGCGGAGGGCGTCTGCGACGTCTGCGGCGGCGGGCTGTACCAGCGAGACGACGACACCGAGGAGACCGTCCGGACCCGGCTGGAGGTCTACCACACGCAGACCGAGCCGATCATCGACTACTACAAGGCGCAGGGCCTGGTCGTCACCATCTCCGCGCTCGGCAAGGTCGACGAGGTCACGGCGCGCGCGATGGACGCGCTCCGGCGCGACGAGGACGGCAAGTAACAGCTTTCTCGCACCGCACGGTGGACGATCGGTGAGGTGCGGCGAGCAGTCTGTGCAGAACGCCCGGCGGGGTCTCCCCGCCGGGCGTTCCGCGTGCCGGGGCCCGGTCCCGCGGAGGGCGACGCCTCGGCCGCGGCGGCGTACATGCGTGCGTACGCGTATTGTGGAGCGTCGCGATACCAGTGGCCCAGGAGGCGCAAACCGTCATGGTGCAGATCAAGACCCCCGAGCAGATCGCCAAGATGCGGGCGGCGGGGCTTGTCGTCGCCGCCATCCACGCGGCGACGCGGGAAGCGGCGGTGCCCGGTGCGACCACGAAGGACCTCGACGACGTCGCCCGCAAGGTGCTGGCGGAGAACGGGGCCAAGTCGAACTTCCTGGGGTACGGCGGCTTCCCGGCGACGATCTGCACCTCGGTGAACGACGTGGTCGTCCACGGCATCCCCTCCGACGAGGTCGTCCTCAAGGACGGCGACATCATCTCCATCGACTGCGGTGCGATCGTGGACGGCTGGCACGGCGACGCGGCGTTCACGGCGTTCGTGGGCGGCGGCCACGCCCCGGAGCTGGTCGAGCTGTCCCGGGTCACTGAGGAGTCCATGTGGGCGGGGATCGCTGCGATGAAGCAGGGCAACCGCCTGGTGGACGTCTCGCGCGCGATCGAGACCTACATCCGCCGTCAGCCCAAGCCGGGCGGCGGCCGCTACGGCATCGTCGAGGACTACGGCGGCCACGGCATCGGCACCGAGATGCACATGGACCCGCATCTGCTGAACTACGTCGACCGCCGGCGCGGCAAGGGGCCGAAGCTGGTGCCGGGCTTCTGCCTCGCCATCGAGCCGATGGTGTCCCTCGGCACCCCGCGCACCGAGGTCCTCGAGGACGACTGGACCGTCATCACGACGGACGGCACGTGGTCCTCCCACTGGGAGCACTCGGTCGCGCTGACGGAGGCGGGGCCGCTGGTGCTGACGGCTCCCGACGGGGGCAGGGCGAAGCTGGCGGAACACGGTGTGGAGGCCGCGCCGGATCCGCTGGCCTAGGGCGGCCGGACAGGGCGGGCAGGCTGTGCCGCTTAAGGATCTCCCCGGTGGGGCAGACTCCTCGATTCGTGTTTCGGTCGGCCCTGACGTAGACTGACTCGTCGACTCTCGTGCACCCGCATGTCCGCATGCACCCGTAAGGGAAAGGGTGGGGGAGTCGATCAAGGTAGTCGATTCGAAGGGCGAAGCGTGGCCAAGAAGCAAGGTGCCATCGAGATCGAGGGCACTGTCGTCGAGTCTCTTCCGAACGCCATGTTCAAGGTCGAGCTCCAGAACGGCCACCAGGTCCTGGCACACATCAGCGGCAAGATGCGTATGCACTACATCCGTATCCTCCCTGACGACCGGGTCGTGGTGGAGTTGTCTCCGTACGACCTGACGCGTGGCCGGATCGTCTACCGCTACAAGTAGATCTTGCCCAGGTCTTCGGGCGCCCGGTAGGGCGT
This sequence comes from Streptomyces sp. SAS_272, assembly GCF_052543235.1. Classification (NCBI taxonomy): domain Bacteria; kingdom Bacillati; phylum Actinomycetota; class Actinomycetes; order Kitasatosporales; family Streptomycetaceae; genus Streptomyces; species Streptomyces sp. SAS_272. Next base: position 129,902 of record NZ_JBMNDR010000004.1, read on the forward strand.
TCGGGGCTGTCGGCAACTGACCCGGAGAACCTCACCCCATGAAGGTCAAGCCGAGCGTCAAGAAGATCTGCGACAAGTGCAGGGTGATCCGCCGTCACGGTCGGGTCATGGTCATTTGCGAGAACCCGCGCCACAAGCAGCGCCAGGGCTGATCGCTCAGAGATCACACCCTCTGCATCACATCGCAGAGACTTCGCGCGACGCGAGCTGAATATGTTCATACGCAGGGCCCGGGCGGTCGCACCGCCCGACACCCCCGGTTCGGAGGCCGGGGACCCAGTCCGTACCAAATCTTCCGCAGTGAAGAGGACGGCGGCTGGGAGTCGGCCCTGTGGCAGACCTCCGAAGATCAAACTGGAGCCATTGAATGGCACGCGTTTCCGGTGTTGACATCCCGCGCGAAAAGCGTGTGGAGGTCGCCCTCACCTACGTGTTCGGCATCGGCCGGACCCTTTCCCAGGAGACGCTGGCAGCGACCGGCGTCGACCCGAACACCCGCGTTCGCGACCTCTCCGAGGAGCAGCTCGTCGCGATCCGCGAGTACGTGGACGCCAACATCAAGACCGAGGGTGACCTCCGTCGCGAGGTCCAGGCCGACATCCGCCGCAAGGTCGAGATCGGTTGCTACCAGGGTCTCCGTCACCGTCGTGGTCTGCCGGTCCGCGGTCAGCGCACCAGCACGAACGCTCGTACCCGCAAGGGCCCGCGTCGCGCCATCGCCGGCAAGAAGAAGCCGGGCAAGAAGTAGTCCTCAGCGGACGCTCATCAGCGGTCTTCGCTGTAGGACCGACCACCTCCCGTAGGAGTTAATAGATGCCCCCCAAGGGACGTCAGGGCGCTGCCAAGAAGGTGCGCCGCAAGGAAAAGAAGAACGTCGCGCACGGCCAGGCGCACATCAAGAGCACGTTCAACAACACGATCGTGTCCATCACGGACCCGGCCGGAAACGTGATCTCGTGGGCCTCCGCCGGCCACGTCGGTTTCAAGGGCTCCCGCAAGTCCACGCCGTTCGCCGCGCAGATGGCCGCCGAGTCGGCTGCCCGTCGCGCGCAGGAGCACGGCATGCGCAAGGTCGACGTCTTCGTCAAGGGCCCGGGCGCCGGTCGTGAGACCGCCATCCGTTCCCTGCAGGCCACGGGCCTCGAGGTCGGCTCCATCCAGGACGTCACCCCGACCCCGCACAACGGCTGCCGTCCGCCGAAGCGCCGTCGCGTCTGACGCACGGTCGTCTCAGGTTTTTTCGGGTTTCGGGCGGCACGTCCTGTTCCAGGGGTGCCGCCCGTACCCTTGCAGTACCGAGTCGGGCGTCAAATAGCGGGCGCCCCTGACTGAAGGATTCATCCATGCTGATCGCTCAGCGTCCCTCGTTGACCGAAGAGGTCGTCGACGAATTCCGCTCCCGGTTCGTGATCGAGCCGCTGGAGCCGGGCTTCGGCTACACCCTCGGAAACTCCCTCCGTCGGACCCTCCTGTCGTCGATCCCGGGTGCGGCGGTCACGTCCATCCGCATCGACGGCGTGCTGCACGAGTTCACCACCGTGCCGGGCGTCAAGGAGGACGTCACCGACCTGATCCTCAACATCAAGCAGCTGGTCGTCTCCTCGGAGCACGACGAGCCGGTCGTGATGTACCTGCGCAAGCAGGGTCCGGGTCTGGTCACCGCCGCCGACATCGCGCCCCCGGCCGGTGTCGAGGTGCACAACCCCGACCTCGTCCTCGCCACGCTCAACGGCAAGGGCAAGCTGGAGATGGAGCTGACCGTCGAGCGCGGTCGCGGTTACGTCTCCGCGGTGCAGAACAAGCAGGTGGGCCAGGAGATCGGCCGTATCCCGGTCGACTCGATCTACTCGCCGGTTCTCAAGGTCACGTACAAGGTCGAGGCCACGCGTGTCGAGCAGCGCACCGACTTCGACAAGCTGATCGTCGACGTCGAGACCAAGCAGGCGATGCGTCCCCGTGACGCCATGGCCTCCGCCGGTAAGACGCTGGTCGAGCTCTTCGGTCTCGCCCGTGAGCTCAACATCGACGCCGAGGGCATCGACATGGGCCCGTCCCCGACGGACGCCGCCCTCGCCGCTGATCTCGCCCTGCCGATCGAGGAGCTCGAGCTCACCGTTCGGTCGTACAACTGCCTCAAGCGCGAGGGCATCCACTCCGTGGGTGAGCTCGTGGCGCGTTCCGAGGCCGACCTGCTCGACATCCGCAACTTCGGTGCGAAGTCGATCGACGAGGTCAAGGCGAAGCTGGCCGGCATGGGCCTGGCCCTCAAGGACAGCCCGCCCGGATTCGACCCGACCGCCGCCGCGGACGCCTTCGGGGCGGACGACGACGCCGACGCGGGCTTCGTGGAGACCGAGCAGTACTGAGCGCTCCGCGGGGAGGCCGTACTGCGACTGCGGACCGGCTCCGGCCGGTCGCGCAGTTCCCCGCGCCCCTTCCAGACCCCTTCGGGGGTCTGGATCTTCGACAGACGACCGTCTGCTCGGATACTGACCCCGGTACCTGATACGGCCGGGGCAGACACCTAGGAGAAACACCATGCCGAAGCCCACCAAGGGTGCCCGTATGGGCGGCAGCGCCGCGCACGAGAAGCTGCTTCTCGCGAACCTCGCGAAGGCGCTGTTCGAGCACGGCCGCATCACCACCACCGAGGCGAAGGCGCGCAAGCTGCGTCCGTACGCCGAGCGTCTGGTCACCAAGGCGAAGAAGGGCGACCTTCACAACCGCCGTCAGGTGCTCCAGGTCATCACGGACAAGAGCATCGTGCACACGCTCTTCACCGAGATCGGCCCGCGCTACGAGAACCGTCCCGGTGGCTACACCCGCATCACCAAGATCGGTAACCGTCGTGGCGACAACGCGCCCATGGCCGTCATCGAGCTGGTCGAGGCGCTGACCGTCGCGCAGCAGGCGACGGGCGAGGCCGAGGCCGCGACGAAGCGTGCGGTCAAGGAGTCCGAGGAGGCCAAGGTCGAGGAGACCAAGGCCGACGAGGCTCCCGCCGAGGAGTCGAAGGACGCGTAAGCGTTCTGCGGGGGCTGCGCGTTCGCGGCTGCGGGTTCGTCGTGGCTCGTCGCGCAGTTCCCCGCGCCCCTTAGGGCGATTGCGGGCCCGTTCCCTTCGAGGAGCGGGCCCGCTTTTGTGTTGCTGAGAGGATCTGTACGTGAGTGACGAAGCACAGCCCGGGTTCGTACGGGTGCGGCTGGACCTGTCCTACGACGGGAGCGCGTTCTCCGGGTGGGCCAAGCAGGCCGGCGGCCGGCGGACCGTGCAGGGGGAGATCGAGGACGCGCTGCGGACCGTCACCCGGTCGGGCGGGACGACGTACGAGCTGACCGTGGCCGGGCGCACCGACGCCGGGGTGCACGCGCGGGGCCAGGTCGCCCATGTCGATCTGCCGGAGGCGGTCTGGCGTGAGCACCACGAGAAGCTGCTGAAGCGGCTCGCCGGGCGGTTGCCGAGGGACGTGCGGGTGTGGGCCCTGCGGGAGGCGCCGAGCGGGTTCAACGCGAGGTTCTCGGCGATCTGGCGGCGGTACGCCTACCGGGTCACCGACAACCCCGGAGGCGTCGATCCGCTGCTGCGGGGGCACGTCCTGTGGCACGACTGGCCGCTCGACGTGGACGCCATGAACGAGGCGGCCCGGCAGCTGCTCGGCGAGCACGACTTCGCCGCGTACTGCAAGAAGCGGGAGGGCGCGACCACCATCCGCACGCTCCAGGAGCTGAGTCTGGCGAAGGACGACGACGGGATCGTCACCGCCACCGTCCGGGCCGACGCCTTCTGCCACAACATGGTGCGTTCGCTGATCGGGGCGCTGCTGTTCGTGGGGGACGGGCACCGCGGTCCGGAGTGGCCCGCCAAGGTGCTCGCGGCCGGCGTACGGGACTCGGCCGTGCACGTCGTGCGGCCGCACGGGCTGACGCTGGAGGAGGTCGGCTACCCGGCGGACGGGCTGCTCGCCGCGCGCAGCAAGGAGGCGCGCAACCGGAGGACGCTGCCCAGGGCCGGCTGCTGCTGACCCCGCCCCGCGCGGCGTCGTGGGGCCCGGGCCGGCCGGTCAGCTGTTGGCGGCCGCCGACGCCTGGGCCTCGCCGCGGCGGCGGAGCTGCTGGAACGCGAACTCGGCCAGGTCGTCGCCGGTGGTGAAGACGGCGGTGTCCTTGGTGGTGACGTCCTTGCCGTTGGCGAAGCCGGTGATCGTGAAGTAGGCGTACCGGCCGTAGGAGTTGGTCGTGGAGCGGCAGATCGCGCCGTTGCAGAAGGCCTTGACGCCCCCGCCGGCGAGGGCCTTGACGATGCTCTTGCCGTCGGACTGGCTCTTGACCTTGAGGGCCTGCGCCTCGGTGTCGAAGACGGCCACGCCGACCGTGACCGCGATGCCGTCCCTGGTGTAGGTGACGCGCATCATGCGGGTGCAGCCGTTGGCGGCGAGGACCTTGCCCAGGGTGCCCGCGGCGCCCGTGGCGCACGTGGTGCTGTCGGCCTTGGCGCCCTTCTTGTACACGGCCGGGCCCATGGTCAGTTGCAGGCCGGGGAAGAGCAGGTCCGGCCCGTTGGGGGCGGTGTCCTTGGCCTTGCTGGAGACGAACTCCTTGGGGTCCAGCGGGGGCGGGGCGCTGGTCGGCGCGAACGACGGGGTGGAGGACGCGCTCGGCAGGTCGGCGGTCGCGGGCAGCGAGGACGTGGGCCGGTTGGCCTTGTCGTCGCCGTTCGCCGACACCACGCCCATGGCCACGGCGGTGCCGATGCCGAGGGTGGCGAGCACGCCGCCGCCTATGAACAGCAGCCTGCGGCGCTTGTTGCGCGTTTCGGACGCCTCGGCGAGCGCGGCCCAGTCCGGGGTGCTGGCGTCATCGCCGGTGCCCCACGGCTGCTGGGAGTTCGGTTTCCACGGATCCCACTGGGACTGAGGTCCCCCCTGCCCATAGCTCATGGGGCGCATCTTAGACGGGGTGCGGGGTGTGCTTTCCGTGCCGACGGGGACCGGAGCCCGGTGGATTCCGGGGCGGGGGGCGGGCAAACACGACATCTCCGGGTGCTTGGTGCGGCGTTCTCCCAGGCTGTCCCCGGACATGTGGCGCGGGCCACTCCGGAGGGGCGTTTCCTGCGTCGATCGGGCTCGTTTTGACCCCACCATGGAGACGCGGGTATCCTGCATCTTCGTTGTGTATTGGCGCGCTCTTCTCACGGGACGGGCCCTTACACCGGTCCACCGGGCCGATGACCAGCGACCAGCACGCGGTATGCGTCACCGCAGTGCGGTCTGGGCTGTCGTGATCGTCTTCGGTGACCTTGTCAGGACCAATTCACTGAAGAAGCGAAGGCTACGAACCGTGCGTACGTACAGCCCCAAGCCCGGCGATGTGACGCGCCAGTGGCACGTCATCGACGCTCAGGACATCGTCCTGGGCCGTCTCGCCACCACTGCCGCGTCCCTCCTCCGGGGCAAGCACAAGCCGATCTACGCGCCCCACGTCGACACCGGTGACTTCGTCATCATCATCAACGCCGACAAGGTGCACCTCTCCGGCAACAAGCGCACCCAGAAGATGGCGTACCGCCACTCCGGGTACCCGGGCGGTCTGCGCTCCGTGCGCTACGACGACCTTCTCGCGAACAACCCCGAGAAGGCCGTCGAGAAGGCCGTCAAGGGCATGCTCCCCAAGAACACGCTGGGCCGTCAGATGCTCTCGAAGCTGAAGGTCTACAAGGGTGACGTGCACCCGCACGCGGCGCAGCAGCCCGTGCCGTTCGAGATCACCCAGGTCGCGCAGTAATTCCGGCCACACCCCTAGCTGAAAAGAACTGAGGAGAACCGTGGCCGAGACCACTGCCGAGCAGCCGCTCGAAGAGACCGAGCTCGTCGACATCGAGAGCTACACCACCGAGTCCGAGGTCCCCGTCGAGGGTGAGTACACCTCGGAGTCCCTGGCCTCCCGCTTCGGCGAGGCCCAGCCGGCGGCCGGCCTGGGCCGTCGCAAGAACGCCATCGCCCGCGTCCGGATCGTTCCGGGCTCCGGCAAGTGGAAGATCAACGGGCGCACGCTCGAGGACTACTTCCCGAACAAGGTGCACCAGCAGGAAGTCAACGAGCCCTTCAAGGTGCTCGAGCTCGACAACCGCTACGACGTCATCGCCCGCATCTCGGGTGGCGGCGTCTCCGGTCAGGCCGGTGCGCTCCGTCTCGGTGTCGCCCGTGCGCTGAACGAGGCCGACGTCGACAACAACCGCGGCGCCCTCAAGAAGGCCGGCTTCCTCACGCGTGACGACCGCGCGGTCGAGCGCAAGAAGGCCGGTCTGAAGAAGGCCCGCAAGGCCCCGCAGTACAGCAAGCGCTAAGCTTCGCTGCCTGCTCGTACGTATCCGGGAGCGGGTCTCTCGCCTCGTCCGTACGTACTCCGAACGCCCCGGCGGCACGCCATAGTGTCGTCGGGGCGTTCGTTTTATCGCAGCCGTGGGCGTATAACGGCACAAGGTGCTCAAAGGCTTGTGCGATGGGATGCCGGGGGCATCGAATGCCTGGACGCGGGAGCGGCCGCAGGCCGGCCGACCGGCGACCGGGCCGCACGGCCTGTGAAACTGACGCTTCCTCAGGAGGACAAGTGGGACGACTCTTCGGCACGGACGGCGTGCGCGGTGTCGCCAACGCGGATCTGACGGCGGAGATGGCCCTCGGCCTGTCCGTCGCGGCGGCGCACGTGCTGGCCGAGGCGGGCACCTTCGAGGGTCACCGACCGGTGGCCGTCGTCGGACGGGACCCGCGCGCGTCCGGGGAGTTCCTGGAAGCCGCCGTGGTGGCGGGTCTGGCGAGTGCGGGCGTGGACGTGCTGAAGGTCGGCGTGCTGCCGACGCCGGCGGTCGCGTACCTCACCGGCGTGCTCGGCGCGGACCTGGGCGTGATGCTCTCCGCCAGCCACAACGCGATGCCCGACAACGGCGTCAAGTTCTTCGCCCGCGGCGGTCACAAGCTCGCCGACGAGCTCGAGAACGCCATCGAGACCGTCTACGAGGAGCACCGCACCGGCGCGCCCTGGGACCGGCCGACCGGCGGCGGCGTCGGTCGCGTGCGCAGTTACGACGAGGGGTTCGACCGGTACGTCGCCCACCTCATCGCCGTCCTGCCGAACCGGCTCGACGGGCTGCGGATCGTCCTCGACGAGGCGCACGGCGCTGCCGCGTGGGTGTCGCCGGAGGCGTTCGCCCGGGCCGGCGCGGAGATCGTGACCATCGGGGCCGAGCCGGACGGGCTCAACATCAACGACGGTTGCGGGTCGACCCACCTGGACAAGCTGAAGGCCGCGGTCATCGAGCACGGCGCCGCCCTGGGCATCGCGCACGACGGTGACGCGGACCGGTGCCTCGCCGTGGACCACACGGGTGAGGAGATCGACGGCGACCAGATCCTCGCCGTGCTGGCGTTGTCCATGCGGGAGCGGGGCGTGCTGCGCTCGGACACCGTTGTCGCGACCGTCATGTCCAACCTCGGCTTCAAGCTGGCCATGGAGCGCGAGGGGATCCACCTCGTGCAGGCCGCGGTCGGCGACCGCTATGTGCTCGAGGAGATGAAGCAGCACGGGTACGCGCTCGGCGGCGAACAGTCCGGGCACGTGATCATCCTCGACCATGCGACGACCGGCGACGGCACGCTGACCGGGCTGATGCTGGCGGCTCGCGTCGCGGAGACGGGGCGGTCGTTGCGTGAGCTGGCCTCCGTGATGGAGCGGTTGCCGCAGGTCCTGATCAACGTGCCCGACGTCGACAGGTCCCGGGTCGGGAACTCGGCCGAGCTGGCGACTGCCGTCGGTGAGGCGGAGCGGGAACTCGGGTCCACCGGGCGGGTGTTGCTGCGGCCTTCCGGGACCGAGCCGCTGGTTCGGGTGATGGTCGAGGCGGCGGACATCGATCAGGCTCGGGCTGTTGCCGGGCGGCTGGCGGATGTCGTGAAGTCGGCGCTGGGTTAGCCGGGGGCGGGCCGAGGTCGATCGGGGTCGATCGGGGTCGGGGTTCTGCGCGTCGCGGGCTGCGGGTGCGTTGGGGTTTGTTGCGCAGTTCCCCGCGCCCCTGGGGGGCCTGGCCTGGGCGGGGTTGGGTGGTGCGGGTGTTGGTGGGTGGGTGCGCAGTTCCCCGCGCCCCTGGGTGGGGGCGGCCTGGCCTGGTGTTGGGGGGTGCGGGTGCGTTGGGGTTTGTCGCGCAGTTCCCCGCGCCCCTGGGGGGCCTGGCCTGGTCTGGGCGGGGTTGGGTGGTGCGGGTGTTGGTGGGTGGGTGCGCAGTTCCCCGCGCCCCTGGGTGGGGGGCCTGGTCTGGGCGGGGTTGTCGGGTGGGGGGTGTCGGGGGTTTCAGCGGCGTTTTGACCAGGCCCATTTCTGGGTCAGGAGGGTCAGGGTGCCGGCCAGCATGATGCCCAGGAGGTTCAGGAGGAGCTGTTTCGCCGAGCCCCAGGTCTGGCCCATGTCGCCGTAGCTGAGGGCGACCGCCGCGTTCGCCGCCGCCGGGACCGTCGTCACCGAGATCGCCACGCCCACCAGGGCGCCCGACTTCGCCGAGGTCAGGGAGAGCGTGCCGGCGACTCCGGCCAGTACGGCGACGACGAAGGAGAACCAGTCCGGGGCGTAGACGAAGCCGGTCTGTGGGCGGGCTCCGTCCAGCTTGGTCACGGTGAACAGGCCTACCGCGTCCATGAAGAGGCTGAAGCCGACGGTCACCGCCATCGCCACCGCGAAGCCGACCAGCAGGGCGATCAGCGAGCGAACGGCCAGCCGGGAGGCGCGCTGCACGATCGCCGTGCACACGCCGGCGAGCGGGCCGAACTCCGGGCCGACGGCCATCGCGCCGACGATGAGGACCGCGTTGTCGAGCACCACGCCGCAGGCCGCGATCATCGTGGCCAGCGTGATGAAGGCGAGGTAGGTGACGGAGAGCGTCGACTCCTCGTGGGTGGCGTCGGTCAGGTGCTCCCACAGGACCGCGTCCGCGCCTTCGCCGGGGGCCTCCGCCTCGGCCTTGTCCGCGCGCAGGGAGAGCGAGAGGTCGATGTTCTCCACGGCGATCGAGCCGGTCTCCTCCAGGCCCAACTCCTGTAGACCGGACAGAAGTTCGTCGCCCGCCTCGCGGGCCACGTCGCACAGGACGACGTCGCCGGCCGGGTTGCGGGCGGCTCGGGGGAGGACCACCAGATGGGTGGCCCCGACGGTCCCCTCGATCAGACGGACCACGTCGTCGGTCCGCTCCGCCGGGGTGATCAGACGCAGGTGCAGCATGGGGGCAGGGTAGCCGTCAGAGTTTGCGCAGGCGCAGCCGCTGGACCTTGTGGTCGGGGCCCTTGCGGACCACGAGGCCGGCCCGGCCGCGGGTGGGGGCGATGTTCTCCACCAGGTTCGGCTTGTTGATGGTGCGCCAGAGAGTGCGGGCGTAGTCGAGCGCCTCCTCCTCGGAGACCTGCGTGTACTTGCGGAAGTACGAGTCCGGGTTCTGGAAGGCGGTCTGACGCAGTTTCCGGAACCGGCTGAGGTACCAGCGCTCGATGTCCTCGGTGCTCGCGTCGACGTACACGCTGAAGTCGAAGTAGTCGGCGAGGCCGACGCGGGTGCGGCCGTCGCTGCCGGGCAGCGCGGGCTGCAGGACGTTCAGGCCCTCGACGATGAGGATGTCGGGGCGGCGCACGGTGAGCCGTCGGTCGGGGACGATGTCGTAGATCAGGTGGGAGTAGACGGGCGCGGTGACCTCGCCCTTGCCCGCCTTGATGTCGGCGACGAACCGGGTCAGCGCGCGGCGGTCGTAGGACTCGGGGAAGCCCTTGCGGGACATCAGGCCGCGGGCTTCGAGTTCCCGGGTGGGCAGCAGGAAGCCGTCCGTGGTGACCAGTTCTACGCGTGGGTGCTCCGGCCAGCGGGACAGCAGGGCCTGCAGCAGACGGGCGACCGTCGACTTGCCGACGGCGACGGAGCCGGCGACCCCTATCACGAAGGGGGTGCCGGACTGCGAGCCCTTCTCGCCCAGGAAGGTGTTCAGGGCGCCGCGCAGGCCGTCGGTGGCGCCCACGTAGAGGTTGAGGAGGCGGGAGAGCGGCAGGTAGATGTCCCGCACCTCGTCGAGGTCGATGACGTCCCCCAGACCGCGCAGCTTCTCGAGCTCCTCGGCGGTCAGCGGCAGCGGGGTCTTCTCCCGCAGCGCGCTCCACTCGGATCGGGTGAGGTCGACGTAGGGAGTCGCCTCCGGCCTGTGCCGGTGGGCGCTCCGGGGCATCGGGGGGACCGGAGAGATCACAGTCCATTGTTAACGGAGTTTGAACGCGATGGCGGGTGGGGTCCGTCACGCCGGCCGGCCGGCCGGCGGGCAGCCGCCCGGGCCGGCGCCGGGGGGCGGGCAGGGCGCGGGCAGGGCGGGGACGGGCGCCGTCGGGGTGTTCGTGCGGCGGTGGGAATTTCCGGAATCGGGCACGCGGAGGCTCTTTCGGGGCGGGCTTCGGCCGTAGGCTGCCGCGCATGTGCGGAATCGTGGGATACGTGGGGTCTCAGTCGGCGCTCGACGTCGTGATGGCCGGACTGAAGCGGCTGGAGTACCGGGGGTACGACTCGGCGGGCGTCGCCGTGCCGGCCGACGGGGGGCTCGCCGCGGCGAAGAAGGCGGGCAAGCTCGTCAATCTGGAGAAGGAGCTGACGGAGCGGCCGCTGCCGGCCGGGACGACGGGCATCGGGCACACCCGGTGGGCCACGCACGGCGGGCCCACCGACGTCAACGCCCACCCGCATCTCGACAACGCCGGGCGGGTCGCCGTCGTGCACAACGGGATCATCGAGAACTTCGCGGCGCTGCGGGCCGAACTGGCCGAGCGGGGACACGAGCTGCTGTCCGAGACCGACACCGAGGCCGTCGCCCATCTGCTCGCCGAGGAGTTCTCCGTGACCTCCGACCTGGCGGAGGCGATGCGGCTCGTGTGCCGGCGCCTGGAGGGCGCGTTCACGCTGGTCGCGGTGCACGCGGACGAGCCGGACGTGGTGGTGGGGGCGCGCCGCAACTCGCCGCTGGTGGTGGGTGTCGGCGAGGGCGAGGCCTTTCTCGCCTCGGACGTCGCCGCGTTCATCGCGCACACCCGGTCGGCGATCGAGCTGGGCCAGGACCAGGTGGTGGAACTGCGCCGGGACGGGGTGACGGTCACCGGGTTCGACGGCCGTCCGGCCCAGGTGCGTTCGTACCACGTCGACTGGGACGCGTCGGCGGCGGAGAAGGGGGGTTACGACTACTTCATGCTGAAGGAGATCGCCGAGCAGCCCAAGGCCGTGGCCGACACCCTGCTCGGACGGATCGACGCCGGCGGCTCGCTGACCCTCGACGAGGTGCGCATCCCCGCCCGGGAGCTGCGGGAGATCGACAAGATCGTCGTCGTCGCCTGCGGCACGGCCTTCCACGCCGGGCTGATCGCCAAGTACGCCATCGAGCACTGGACGCGCATCCCCTGCGAAGTGGAGCTGGCCAGCGAGTTCCGCTACCGGGACCCGATCCTGGACCCGCGCTCCCTCGTCATCGCCATCTCCCAGTCCGGCGAGACGATGGACACGCTGATGGCGCTGCGGCACGCGCGGGACCAGGGGTCGAAGGTGCTCGCCATCTGCAACACCAACGGGTCGACCATCCCCCGTGAGTCGGACGCCGTGCTCTACACGCACGCGGGGCCGGAGGTGGCCGTCGCGTCCACCAAGGCGTTCCTGACCCAGCTGGTGGCGTGCTATCTGGTCGCCCTGTATCTCGGCCAGGTGCGCGGCACCAAGTGGGGGGACGAGATCCGGGCCGTCGTCCGGGACCTGGCGCGGATCTCCGGCGAGGTGGAGCGGGTGCTGGAGACCATGGAGCCGGTGCGGGAGCTGGCCCGGTCGCTGGCCGACAAGGACACCGTGCTGTTCCTCGGCCGGCACGTGGGCTATCCCGTCGCGCTGGAGGGCGCGCTCAAGCTGAAGGAGCTCGCCTACATGCACGCGGAGGGGTTCGCGGCGGGGGAGCTGAAGCACGGGCCGATCGCGCTCATCGAGGAGGACCTGCCCGTGGTGGTGGTCGTGCCCTCGCCGCGCGGCCGGTCCGTCCTGCACGACAAGATCGTCTCCAACATCCAGGAGATCCGGGCGCGGGGGGCGCGGACCATCGTGATCGCGGAGGAGGGGGACGAGGCGGTCGTGCCGTACGCCGACCACCTCGTGCGGATTCCCGCCACGCCGGTGCTGCTGCAGCCGCTGGTGGCGACGGTTCCGTTGCAGGTGTTCGCGTGCGAGCTGGCGACCGCGCGGGGCAACGAGGTGGATCAGCCGCGCAACCTCGCCAAGTCGGTCACCGTGGAGTAGAGGCCGCCCCGTGCAGCAGCGGGCCGCCCCGTCGCTGTGGAGCAGGGCTGCTCGCGGGCCGGGCCGGGTCGAATCGGGTCGAGACGGGTCGGGTGGGGTGGGGGGCGTGTCGCGTGTCCGCCCCCCACGCGGTGGGTCAGTTCCGGGTGCGGCGCCTGCGGGCGGCGAACAGCTTCCAGGCCGCGAAGAGCAGCGGCAGTTCCATGATCCAGACGCCGGTGACCGCGTCCCACTCCGGGTCCGCCATCGCGGACTCGTCGGCGGTGATGACCCCGCACACCACGCCCCAGGCCGCCGCCAGCAGGCCCACCAGCCAGAGGGCGGCGGTCCAGCCGCCCACCGAGCCGCCGGCGCCGGCCGCCCGGGCCGTCGGGGGCCGCTTGCGGGGCTGCGGGATGTGGTCGGGTTCGCGGGCCGGCATCCGGACGATCGCTCCGCCGGGCACGGCCGCGTCCAGCGCCGCGATGCGATCCGGCGTGACGCCCTTGTACAGGGTCGGCTCCACGGTGACCGAGAAACCGTCGTGGCCGGTGAGGGTGCGGGCGCCGTCGGGACGCGTGGTCATCGCCGCGCAGGCGTCGTAGCGGACGGTGACCGGGCCCCTCGGGGTGAGCAGGCTGACGCCGTCCGTGCCGATGACCAGGGTGACGTCCTCGTTCTCCAGCGACTGGTGGCGGGTGCCGGTCACTGCGGCCGTCGAGAACTGCGGGGCGAGGGTGAGGCCCGCCCAGTCGACGCCCCGGCCCGGCACCTGCAGCAGCGCGCCGTCCCATGCCTGGCGGGCGACCTCGTGCAGGTCCTGCGTCGTCACCGCGTTCAGCTCGGCCCGGTGCTGGTCGGGGGTGAGGAGAGGGTGCCCGAGCAGCAGGCTCAGCGCGTACGAGGGGAGCACCGCCGCGCCGAGGTCGGGGGCGTCGTACACCTTGAGGAGCTTGCCGCGGACGGAGTCCAGCTCGGCCTGCTCGATGCGGCCCGCGCGCAGCCGCGCGAGGGTGTCGACGAAGCCGCCGACGACCGCGTCCTGCTTCTGCGGGAGGGCGTCGGCGTACGCGGTGAGGGTGGCGAACTCGGCGTCGCGCGGGCTGTAGTCGGCCTCCGCGGAGTAGGAGTAGCCGCCCTCCTGACGCAGGTCCTGGAAGAGGGCCCGGCCGAGGACGTCCGCGAAGACACTGGCCGCGGTGGAGCGGCGCAGCACCGAGGTGAGGACCACGTGTCCGTCGTCGCCGCTGATGTACGCCGGGGTGACGGGCAGGGCGCTGGTCGCGGCCGGGGCGGGGAAGCGTGAGCCCCGGGGGAGGGTCAGGTCCAGGCCCTCGGGGACGTGATCGCTGGTGACCCACAGCACCGCGTTGTCGCTGGTGAAGCGGGTCTCGGCCCAGTGGCGGACCTGGTCGGGCGTGAGGCTCCAGGTGCCCAGTTCGGTGTAGCTGGACAGTCCGTAGCCCTGGGCGCCGTACCGCCACAGCGGCATCTGGTTCTGGGGTCCGCCGCCACGGCCGGCCGCCTCCGTGCGGAGGATCTCCCGTTCGGTCTCCAGCCGCTCCATCGGCAGGTCCCGAAGCCCGGCGCACACGCTGTTGAGGTACTCGACCACCTCCTCCTCGCTGCCGTGCACGTGGAAGAGGGTGTACGCGTTCGCCGTCGCGCCGTTGTAGTGCAGGTCGGACAGGCCCAGCCGGTGCAGGGCGAGGTGCTCGACGAGATGGGTGACGCCGGCCGTGGCCAGCGTCTCGTCGGCACGGCCCACCCGGAAGAAGAGACCTGCGGTGATCTCCTTGCCGGAGGCGGGGGCGTAGAGGGTGGGCACGCCGTTCGTGGTGGTGTGCGAGACGAGGCCCTCGAGAGCGGCGAGGCCGTCCAGGTCGTCGACGCCGTCGTGCTTGTGCAGGTTCGTGGTCATCGGGCGCCGCCTCCACGGGATTCCAGTGCGGCCTTGCGGAAGCCGAGGAACGCCGACTTCTGGTCGGGCAGGTACTGCCAGGGGTATTCCGTGCCGCGGTCGCCGAGGAAGGCGAAGTGCGGGGCCGCGTCCGCGTGGTGGCCGCCCAGCGCGAAGGCGAACGCGAACACGTTGTGCGCGGCGACCGAGTTCCAGTCGGGCCGGTGGCCGGGGTGCAGCACGGAGACCTGGGCGGCGAAGCGCAGGTCGTCGCGGACCGGCACGCCCCTCAGGTACGCGGCGTCCTCGCCGCTCGGCAGGTCCAGCCAGTGCTCGATGTGGGCGAGGGCCACCACTGCGGCGGAGTTCGACCCGTCGGGGGCGCCGGTCGCGCACTCCCGGGCGAAGCCGTGCGCCGCCTCCCAGGAGCCGCCCCACTTCGGGCACAGCTGCTGCAGGAGCTGCGTCTGCGCGCGGTAGTGGTGCGGGTGGTGCGCGGACAGCCGGTCGTAGCGGCGGCGCGCCTCGGCCTGCCCCAGCTGCAGGCCGCGCGCGGCCGTCAGCCGGGCGGTCCAGGCGGGGGCGTACGAGGGCTGCTCGGCGCAGACCTCGATCAGCAGCTGCTCGGCCCGCCGCAGCCAGTCGTGGAACTGGCCGAACTGATCCTGCGAGACGTCCTTGGCGCGGGCGCCGCTGCGGATGTCCCAGCCGATGCAGACGTACCGCTCGGCGAGCAGGGTGCGGGGCAGCGGGTCGGCGGGCGATTCGGCGGCCGCCCGCTCCAGGAAGTCCTCGACGCCGGCGGTGTCGCCGAGGAGGCGGGAGGCCGAGGAGATCTTGTCGGCCGAGTCGAGCCCCGCGAAGTACGCCCGGACGGCCGGCCAGTCCCCGGCCTGCGCGGCGGTGCGCAGCGGGATCAGCTCGGGCGTGTTGTCGTACGGGTCGAACGTCGGCCCCGAAGAGCCCATGGGTCTGCCGCTGGTCATGCCGCTGGTCGTGCTGGTCATTCCCCCGCCCCCTGGCGTCGCCGTCCGCGGCGCGCGGGCTGGCCCCCCAGGGCGCGCGGCGGTGAAAGTCCGCTGAGAAAGTCTGCTTCGACTTGACGTGATCAAGTCGCCGCAGGCTAGCACCAGGCGCTGACATCAAGGGCCTAGGGTGCTCGGCATGAGCATCATCGGGGTCGGTATCGACGTGGCCGAGATCGAGCGCTTCGCGGCGTCCATGGAACGGACACCCGGACTCGCCGAGCGGCTGTTCCTGCGGAGCGAGTTGCTGCTGCCCAGCGGGGAGCGCAGGGGCGCGGCCTCGCTGGCGGCCCGGTTCGCGGCGAAGGAGGCCCTCGCCAAGGCGCTCGGGGCCCCGCCCGGACTGCTGTGGACCGACGCCGAGGTGTACGTCGAGGAGAGCGGGCGGCCCCGGTTGAGGGTGCAGGGGAGCGTCGCCGCCCGGGCGGCCGAACTGGGCGTACGGGGATGGCATGTGTCGCTGAGTCACGATGCGGGCGTGGCCTCGGCGGTGGTGGTGGCCGAAGGGTGAGGCGCGCGGGTGCGGCGGCGGGGGAGACCGGGGCAGACTCGACCGTATGCGTACTGCCTACTGCGTGGAGACCGTCCGCCGTGCCGAGCGGGAGCTGATGGCCCGGGTCCCGGAAGGGGCCCTCATGCAACGGGCCGCCGCCGGGCTCGCCGCCGCCTGCGCCGACCTGCTGGGCCGGGTGTACGGACGCCGGATCGTGCTGCTGGTCGGCAGCGGGGACAACGGGGGCGACGCCCTGTACGCCGGGGCGCGGCTCGCCCGGCGCGGAGCCGGGGTGACCGCCGTGCTTCTCGCGCCCGGGCGGGCCCATGCCGGGGGGCTGACGGCGCTGCGCCGGGCCGGCGGCGCGACCGTGGCTCCCGACGGGGCCGGCGACGTCGTCCGCCGCGCCGACCTGGTGCTCGACGGCGTCGTCGGGATCGGCGGCAAGGGCGGTCTGCGGCCGGAGGCGGCGGACGTGGCCGCGCTCGTCGAGCAGGCCGGGGCCCTCGTCGTCGCCGTCGACCTGCCGAGCGGCGTCGACGCAGACACCGGCGAGGTGCACGGGAGCGCGATGCGCGCCGACCTCACCGTCGCCTTCGGCACGCACAAGCCGGCGCTGCTGGTCGATCCCGCGCGCGAGTACGCAGGTTCGGTGCGGCTCGTCGACATCGGGCTCGGCGACGTGCTGCCCGCCGCACCCGAGCTGGAGGCGCTGCAGCACGCGGACGTGGCCGCCCTGCTGCCGGCGCCGGGCGGGGAGAGCGACAAGTACCGGCGGGGCGTCGTCGGGATCGCCGCCGGATCGGCCCGGTATCCGGGTGCCGCCGTGCTCGCCGTCGCGGGCGCGCTGCGCGGCGGGGCCGGGGCGGTGCGGTACGTGGGCCCGGCCGGGGACGCGGTCCTCGCGCGGTTTCCCGAGACGCTCGTGTCGGAGCGGGGGCCCGCGCACGCCGGACGGGTGCAGGCGTGGGTCGTCGGTCCGGGCGCCGGGGACGACGCCGGGACGGTCGCGGAGGTGCTCGCCGCCGACGTGCCCGTGCTGATCGACGCCGACGGGCTGCGGCTGGCCGACCCCGCCGCGGTGCGGGGGCGAGCCGCGCCGACGCTGATGACGCCGCACGCCGGGGAGGCGGCCGCGCTGCTGGGCGTGGCACGCGAGCAGGTGGAGGGGGCCCGGCTGGCCTCGGTGCGCGAGCTGGCGGCGCGGTACCGGGCGACGGTGCTGCTGAAGGGGTCGACGACGCTCGTCGCGGACGCGGGCGGCGAGGGCGCCGTGCGGGTGAACGCCACCGGGACGGCGTGGCTCGCCACGGCCGGCAGCGGGGACGTGCTGTCGGGGCTCGCGGGCTCGTTGCTGGCGGCCGGGCTGGGGGCGCTGGACGCGGGGAGCGTCGGGGCGTACCTGCACGGCCTGGCGGGCCGGTACGCGGCGGACGGGGCGCCGGTCGGGGCGCACGACGTGGCCGAGGCGATCCCGCGCGCCTGGCGGGACGTGCGCGACTGACGTGCGTCATATCCCCGCCCGTCACGTCAGCGTCGGTCGAACTCGCGTCCCTCATGTCCTCGCCCGCTCCGCCGGCCCGGCCCCCGCGGTGTGCTGTCACGCGGTGTGCTGAAGGGCGGTGTGCTGGCGGATGGCGGCTAGGCCGCTTGTACCAGCCCTGAGTGAGAGCAGCCCGGCGCGCGTCGTCTCCCGGGTCGCCGTGCGGGGAAAGGCGGCCCGGTGCCGGGAGTGCCGTTCGGCCGCTCTGCGACACTGGGCGCGATGAGTGAGACTGCCAAGCCGCCCGCCGCCCCGCCGCGCGCCCACGCCGAGATCGACCTGGCCGCGCTGCGGGCCAACGTGCGTACCCTGCGCGCCAAGGCGCCGGGCGCGGCGTTCATGGCCGTGGTCAAGGCGGACGGATACGGACACGGGGCCGCACCCTGCGCCCGCGCCGCCGTCGAGGCGGGCGCCGCCTGGGTGGGCGTCGCCACGCCCGAGGAGGCCCTCGCGCTGCGCGCGCACGCCGGACTGCCCGCCGACGTCCGGATCATGTGCTGGCTGTGGACGCCGGGCGGGCCCTGGCGGGAGGCCGTCGACGCAGGCCTCGACGTGTCGCTGAGCGGGCTCTGGGCGCTGCGGGAGGCTGTCGAGGGCGCACGGGCGGCCGGGCGGGCCGCCCGGGTGCAGCTCAAGGCCGACACCGGGCTCGGACGCAACGGATGCCAGCCCGCCGACTGGCCCGAGCTCGTCGGGGAGGCGCTGCGCGCCGAGCGCGAGGGACTGGTGCGGATCACCGGCCTCTGGTCGCACTTCGCCTGTGCCGACGAACCGGGGCACCCCTCCGTCGCCGCCCAGGTCGACCGGTTCCGCGAGATGGTGGCGTACGCCGAACAGCAGGGCGCCCGGCCCGAGGTACGGCACATCGCCAACTCCCCGGCCGCGCTCACCCTCCCGGAGACGCACTTCGACCTGGTCCGCCCGGGGATCGCGATGTACGGCCTCTCGCCCAGCCCCGAGCTGGGCTCCTCCGCCGACCTCGGGCTGCGTCCGGTGATGACGCTCGCGGCCTCGCTGGCCCTGGTGAAGCGCGTCCCCGGAGGGCACGGCGTGAGCTACGGCCACCACTACGTCACCCCGGGTGAGACGACGCTCGGGCTGGTGCCCCTCGGGTACGCCGACGGCGTGCCCCGGCACGCCTCCGGGACCGGCCCGGTGCTGGTCGGCGGCAAGTGGCGGACGGCCGCCGGCCGCATCGCGATGGACCAGTTCGTCGTCGACCTCGGCGGCGACGATCCCGGCCCCGGCGCGGAGGCGGTCCTCTTCGGACCGGGCGACCGCGGCGAGCCCACGGCGCAGGACTGGGCGCAGGCGGCCGGAACCATCGGGTACGAGATCGTCACGCGCATCGGATCGCGCGTTCCCCGCGTCTATGTGAATGAGTGACCAGACCGGGTAACCCGCAGTCAGTGCACGGACATCGGCCCAGGAGGAGCGGCACGTGAGCGAGAGCAGCGCGGAGGCGGTGTCGAGCGCCGCCACGGCGGTCCTCGCCGCGTCCGCGACGGGGGAAGCCGGAGGATGGCGCCGGGCGACCGGCATCGCGGGCGCCGCGATAGGCGTGATCGCCGCGGGAGCCGCGGCCGGAGTCGCCCTGGAGCGGATGACCGTGGGGCGGGGCATACGGGCCAAGGCCCGGCTCGCGCTCGACTCGGCGGGACCGTACGGCGGGCTGCGCGGCACCCCCGGCAAGGCGTACGCCGACGACGGCACCGAGCTGTACTACGAGGTCGACGACGTCGAGCCGCAGGGCGGCCCGCCGAACCGGCGGCGCAGGCTCTTCGGGCGCAAGGCGCCGCTGCCCGTCACCGTGGTGTTCAGCCACGGTTACTGCCTCAACCAGGATTCCTGGCACTTCCAGCGGGCGGCCCTGCGGGGCGTCGTGCGGACCGTGCACTGGGACCAGCGCAGCCACGGCAGGTCCGGGCGCGGCAACGCCCAGACCCGGGACGGCGTGCCGGTCACCATCGACCAGTTGGGACGCGACCTGAGGGCCGTCGTCGACGCGGCCGCGCCGGAGGGGCCGATCGTGCTGGTCGGGCATTCCATGGGCGGGATGACGGTGATGGCCCTGGCCGCCCTGTATCCCGAGCTGATCCGCGAGCGGGTCGTCGCCACCGCGTTCGTCGGGACGTCGTCCGGGCGGCTCGGCGAGGTCAACTTCGGGCTGCCGGTCGCCGGGGTGAACGCGGTCAGGCGGGTGCTGCCGGGCGTGCTGCGGGCGCTCGGGCAGCAGGCGGCCCTGGTGGAGAAGGGGCGCCGGGCGACCGCCGATCTCTTCGCGGGCATCATCAAGCGGTACTCGTTCGCGTCCCGAGACGTGGACCCGGCGGTGGCGCGGTTCGCCGAGCGGATGATCGAGAGCACGCCGATCGACGTGGTCGCCGAGTTCTACCCGGCGTTCACCGACCACGACAAGACCGAGGCGCTCGCCTGCTTCACGGACATGCCGGTGCTGGTGCTGGCCGGCATCGGCGATCTGGTGACGCCGAGCGAGCACAGTGAGGCGATCGCCGACATGCTGCCGGACGCCGAACTGGTCCTCGTCCCCGACGCCGGGCACCTCGTGATGCTCGAGCACCCGGAAGTGGTGACCGACCGCCTCGCCGACCTCCTCACCCGCGCGGGCGCCGTGCCGGCAGGGGCTACCGTGGGAGGTTATGGAGACACCAGCAGCGCCGCACCACCCGGCTGACCTTCGGATCACCGTCAACTCCCCCGAGCAGATGCGGGACTTCGGCCGCCGGCTGGCCAAGGTGCTGCGAGCCGGCGATCTCGTGATGCTGAGCGGGGAGCTCGGGGCGGGCAAGACGACGCTCACCCGGGGGCTCGGCGAGGGGCTCGGGGTCCGGGGCGCGGTCACCTCTCCGACGTTCGTGATCGCCCGGGTGCACCCCGCCCTCGGGGACGGTCCGCCGCTGGTCCACGTCGACGCGTACCGCCTGGGCGGCGGCCTCGACGAGATGGAGGACCTCGACCTCGACGTGTCGCTGCCCGAGTCGGTGATCGTCGTCGAGTGGGGCGAGGGCAAGGTCGAGGAGCTGACCGACGACCGGCTCCAGATCCGCATCCACCGGGCGGTCGGCGACACGGACGACGAGGTGCGGCACGTGACCGTGTCGGCGCTCGGGCGGCGGTGGGCCTCGGCGGACCTCGGCGTGCTGTCGGCGTGACGTCCGTGGCGGCCTGACGTCCGTGGCGGCCTGACGCTCGTGTCCGGTCTGACGTCCGTGGCGGCCTCACGCTCGTGTCGGTCTGACGCTCGTGGCGGCCTCACGCTCGTGGCGGCGTGACGTCCGTGGCGGCCTCACGCTCGTGCCGGCGTGACGTCCGTGGCGGCCTGACGCTCGTGCCGGCCTCACGCTCGCGTCGGTCTGACGCTCGTGTCGGCCTGACGTTCGTGGCGGTCTGACGCTCGTGCCGGCCTGACGCTCGTGTCGGTCTGGCATCCATGCGGTGCTGACGTCCACGACGTGCAGACGCGCCTTGCCGACGCGCGGTGCTGCCGGTCCACAGTGCTGCCGGTCCGGGGCGCCGCCGGTCCGGGGTGTGCCGGTGCGGCGTGCCCGCGACCGGGCCCCGTGAAGGTTCCGACAACGTGTCGGCAAAATGTTGCGTTCCGTGTCCGGGGCGTGGTCACATGGTATCCAGTTCGTGGTTAGGTCTACCTAACCACGCCCGCCCCCGAACCTCAGGAGGCGTCCATGCCGGCCACCGAGCCCCCGCCCCGGCCGTCGCGTCCCCTCGCGCCCGCGCCCGTGTCCATGCGCGACCTGCTGGCCTCGTGCGCGGCCGCCGAAGCCGTCTCGACCCCTCCGCGGCTGCCCGATCCCGCACTGGCGAAGAAGCCGGCCCGGCGTCCCCGCGCGGCCTGACGCGTCATCGGACGGCGCAACGCGGGCCGCTCCGGACGGGAGGCCCTACCGGACCACCTCGACCCGTCGGCCGATCGTCGCGAACGCCCACATCGCGTCGCCGTCCGCGACGGTCTCCCGGATGCCGCCCGTCTGCACCGTCGGATCGGGCTCCGGCAGCGAGCCGTCCAGGGCCGCGCTGAAGCCGATCGCCACTCCGTCCACCTCGGCGAACCGCACGACGTGCTCGATCGGAGTGCCGTCGGTGCCGGTGACCGCGCCCGAGCGGGAGCGGACCGAGTAGCTGCCCGGCGACGGGTCCACACTGCCGGGGGCGACCCTGAACGTGCGGTTGACGCGACCGTCCGCGCCGACCAGCCACACCCGGTCGGGGGTCAGCGCGTACACCACCCGCTCGCCCACGCCGGAGCCGTCCGGCAGAGCCGTCGAGGCGATGCCCCCGGGCGCCTTCGCGGCCTTCGCGGGGGCGCCGTGCCGCGGCTCGGCCAGATCGTCGGGCACGTTCGCCGACGCCTGGAACGCGAGGAACCCGACCGTCGCCAGGGCGGCCGCGGTGAGCCCGGCCACGAAAGTCGAGCTGCTGCTGGGCACCGGTGACCACCTCGTCCGTCCTGCGCCTGTTACAGGCCGCTTCCGCTTTTCTGTCCCGTACGTGATGTACGTCATGTTTCGCGGCGACGTTAGCAGCCGTCACGGCTCCGACCGGGACGGCGGTGTCGGGGGCACGGGAGCCGTAGGCTGTTTGCGTGCTCTTGCTCGCTCTGGATACCGCCACCCCCGCCGTCACCGTCGCCCTGCACGACGGCACGGACGTCATCGCCTCCTCGAGTCAGGTGGACGCGCGCCGGCACGGCGAGCTGCTGCTCCCGGCCGTCGACCGGCTGCTCGCCGACGCCGGGCTCGGGCTCGACGCCGTCACCGGGATCGTCGTCGGCGTCGGCCCCGGCCCCTACACCGGGCTGAGAGTCGGTCTGATGACCGCCGACACCTTCGGGCTGGCGCTCGGCGTCCCCGTGCACGGCCTGTGCACCCTCGACGGTCTCGCCTACGCCTCCGACCTCCAAGGACCCTTCGTGGTGGCGACCGACGCCCGCCGCAAGGAGGTCTACTGGGCGCGCTACGCCGATTCCCGCACCCGGGTGTCCGGCCCTGCCGTGGACCGGCCCGCCGACATCGCCGACGAGGTGGCCGGGCTGCCCGCCGTCGGCGCGGGCGCGCTGCTGTACCCGGAGGTCTTCCCCCACGCGCACGAACCCGAGCACGTCTCGGCGGCGGCCCTGGCCGCCCTCGCGGCGGAGCGGCTGGCCGCGGGCGGGGAACTGCCCGCGCCACGGCCCCTGTACCTGCGCAGGCCGGACGCCCAGGTCCCCAAGAACTACAAGGTGGTCACCCCCAAGTGACCGAATCCGTCGACCTCGTGCTGCGCGAGATGCGCTGGTGGGACATCGAGCGCGTGCTCGAACTCGAGAAGGACCTCTTCCCCGAGGACGCCTGGTCCCGGGGCATGTTCTGGTCCGACCTGGCCCACGCCCGCGGCCCGGAGGCGACCCGGCGTTATCTCGTCGCGGTCGACGCGGCCGAGGGCGACCGGATCGTCGGGTACGCGGGTCTGGCCGCCGCAGGGGACGTCGCCGACGTCCAGACCATCGCCGTGGCCCGCGACCACTGGGGCACCGGACTGGGCGGCCGGCTGCTGACGGAGCTGCTGAGCGCGGCGACCGCCTTCGAGTGCGCCGAGGTCCTGCTCGAGTGCCGCATCGACAACGTCCGCGCCCAGAAGCTCTACGAGCGCTTCGGGTTCGAGGCCATCGGGTTCCGGCGCGGCTACTACCAGCCGGGCAACGTGGACGCCCTGGTGATGCGCCTCACCGACCCATCGACATCCGTAGCGGGAACACAGGGAAACGAGACCAATGGCTGACGAACCCCTCGTTCTGGGGATCGAGACCTCCTGCGACGAGACCGGCGTCGGCGTCGTGCGCGGCACGACCCTGCTGGCGGACGCGATCGCCTCCAGCGTCGACGAGCACGCCCGCTTCGGCGGCGTCGTGCCGGAGGTGGCGTCCAGGGCCCACCTGGAGGCGATGGTCCCCACCATCGAGCGCGCGCTGAAGGAGGCGGGGGTGAGCGCGAAGGACCTCGACGGCATCGCGGTCACCGCCGGTCCGGGGCTCGCCGGCGCCCTTCTGGTCGGCGTCTCGGCGGCCAAGGCCTACGCCTACGCCCTCGGCAAGCCCCTGTACGGCGTCAACCACCTCGCCTCGCACATCTGCGTGGACCAGCTGGAGCACGGCGCGCTGCCCGAGCCGACGATGGCGCTGCTGGTGTCCGGCGGACACTCCTCCCTGCTGCTGTCCACCGACATCACCTCCGACGTCCGTCCGCTGGGCGCGACCATCGACGACGCGGCGGGCGAGGCCTTCGACAAGATCGCCCGGGTGCTGAACCTGGGCTTCCCGGGCGGCCCGGTCATCGACCGGTACGCCCGTGAGGGCGACCCGACGGCGATCGCGTTCCCGCGCGGTCTGACCGGCCCGCGCGACCCGGCGTACGACTTCTCCTTCTCCGGTCTGAAGACGTCGGTCGCCCGCTGGATCGAGGCCAGGCGGGCGGCGGGCGAGGAGGTCCCGGTGCGCGACGTGGCGGCCTCCTTCCAGGAGGCGGTCGTGGACGTCCTGACCCGCAAGGCCGTCCGGGCGTGCAAGGACGAGGGCGTCGACCACCTGATGATCGGCGGCGGTGTGGCCGCCAACTCCCGGCTGCGCGCCCTGGCCCAGGAGCGCTGCGAGGCGGCCGGCGTCCGGCTGCGCGTACCGCGCCCCAAGCTGTGCACGGACAACGGTGCGATGGTGGCGGCGCTGGGCGCGGAGATGGTCGCCCGGGGCCGGGCCGCGTCCGACTGGGACCTGTCGGCGGACTCTTCGCTGCCGGTGACCGACCCGCACGTGCCCGGCCGGCGCCCCGGGCATCGGCACGGACAAGGTCACGACCATGTGCACGAGGTCGCCAAGGACAACCTGTACTCATGACCGTCGCGCTGATGTGGGAGGCCCGGGCGGCGGCCGGCCGGGGCGAGGAACTGCTGCACTGGGCGCAGGAGCAGGCGCGGCGGCTCGCGCGGCGCCCCCTGCGCTGCGAGACTTTCCGGGCTCCGCAGGACCGGGTGCTCGTCATCACCTGGTGGGACGCCGGGTACGACGATCCCGGCCTGCCCGAACTTCCCGAGCCGGACGGGGAGTTGGTGGCCAGGGCGGTGCATCGCTGGCGGTTCGAGACGGTTCCGGACCGGCCTTGAGCGGTCAGGGCTCGTCGGTCTCCGCTTCCAGCGCTGCGCGGGTCGCGACGCCGTACACCCCGGACTCGTCCTCCAGCACCGCCCGGGTGAGCTGGTAGGAGCGGACCGAGTCCTCGACCTCGCGGTCGTACACGCCCTCGGTCCGCCCTCCCTGGTAGCCGATCTGGCGCAGCCGTGCCTGGAGTTCGGCCACCTCGGGACCCGCGTCCCCGAACCGCAGCACCGGCGGCGCGGAGACGGTCGGGGCCGGCCGGGGGGACGCGCTGCCGGTGGCCCGCCTGGACGGAGCCGGGGGCGGCGCGGCGGACCGGGTGGGCCGTGTCGGGGTGGGCGAGGGCGTGCCGGGCGAGTCGGAGGCGGTCGGCGACGGCGCTGTCCGCGAGGCCCGCGGACTCGCCTTTCGGCCCGTGGTGACTCCGCCGGACGTCACGTCGGGCACCGGCGCCCGCACGCCCTCGGGGAGCGTGCCGTCGCGCGTGGGACCTACGTACAGGACGAATCCGGCGAGCACCGCCGCGGTCACGGCGGTCGCGAGGACGCCGGCGAGCACCAGCAGGCGCACGGGGCTCCGGCGGCGGCCCGGGAGCGACGCGTCGCCGGCGCCCGGACCGGCCCGGGAGCCGTCGGCCCGCCCATGCTCGCCTGACCCGGGCCCGCCAGACGCGAGATCTTCCACCCCGTCGGCCTCTTGTGCCCCGTCGGCCGCCTTCGCGGAGGGCGGCTCACCGGGTTCGCTCGCGGGCGCCGGGCCGGGGGCGGCCGGACTCGCGGGCCCGGCGCCGTCCTGCGGTTCCCGGATGCCGTCCTGCGGTTCCCGGCCGTCGTCGAACACGACGAACGGCCGGATGCGCACCGGGTCGAAGTCCTCGGCGGCGGCGGCCTCCGCCGTGCGCGCGCTGCGGTGGGCGTCGGACGCGAGCCGGGCGCACACGCACGCGGGGGCTCCGTCCGCGGCCCGGGGCGCACCGCATAACGGACAGACGCCACGCTGCGGTTCACTCAACCTGAAGCACCTCTCGGGTCGGGCTTCAGATCCTATTCACCGACAGTGCACGGCATCTCCCCATCTCCCCGAACACGGGTTCTACGGCTGCGGAGCGGACAGCGCCCACACGGACACCAGCAGCGTCCCCGCGGCCAGGGCGACGGCCACCGTGGGGACCAGGGCGCCGCCGGTCAGGAGGAGGCCGGCGAGCGCGCCGAGCGCGGTGCCGGACGCGGCGGTCACCGCGCCCCGCCGCCAGGGCCGGGGCCGGGGCGCTCGCGCGAGGGCGTCGGCGGGAAGGACGAAGGCGTCCCGCAGGTCAGCCCGGACGGCCTCCTCGTCGTCGAAGACCAGGAACGGCGGGCGGTGCTCGCGCAGTCTTCCGAGAGGGACCAGCCGGGTGCCGTCGGGAAGGGTGACGGCGGCCGGGCGGAGGCTGCCGTCGCCCGCGCGGTGCAGGACGACCTCGACCTCGCCGGAGATCGTCTCGAGCGCCGGGTGCCACATGACGCGCTGCCAGTGACGGCCGCTTCCGTCGGGGGCCGTCAGCCTCAGCCACGTCGTCCGCCGGCCCCGCACCGCCGCGCCCGGACGCCGGCCGAAGCGGACGCGTCCCCTCGTCGGACACCCTGGGCGGCGCACCCGCAGCCGAAACCGCAGACCGCGCCAGGCCCAGACGCACGTCAGGGGGACGACGGCCAGACCGCCCAGGAGGACGGGGGAGACCAGGTCGTCCTCCACCGCCGTCTCGTCGCCGTCGGCCGGGAAGCCCTCGGGAGCGGAGTCGTCGGGATCGTAGGCCACCGGGAAGTCGGCGCCCCGGGGGCGGCGGTCGGTGTCGTAGATCGCGAAGCGCTGGACGTGGACCCCGCCCAGGGAGTCGGTCCAGCGGACGCGGACGTCGTCGTCGCCGCCGATGCCGTCCTCCACGACGACGCCGACGGCCGTCGCGGTGGCCCGGTCCCGGGCGTCGGCGTAACGCCGGGCGTGCAGGCCGAGCCACGCGGCGAACAGGGCGTAGCCGACGAGGGTGACGGCCATGCCCAGGAGGCCTGCCCGCAGGGCGGGGCCGGGGCGTCTCATACGTCCCACTCCTTCGGACCGGCGGACGCCCACAGGGTGCGCAGGGGCTCCAGGTCGCCGCTGCGCAGGGCGTCGTCGAGCAGTTCGTGCACGTCGACGGCGCTGCCGTCGTCCGGCGGGGTGACGACGGTCGTGAGCCAGCGGCCGGAGTGCGTCCAGCCGGCCGCGCACAACGCCTCGGCGAAGGCCGGGCTCGCGGCGTTCGCCAGGACGCCGCGGGTGAGCGCCGGGCGGACCGTCGCCGGCGCCCACCGCAGCGCCGGCTCCAGACGGCGGGCGAGCAGCGGGCCCGTGCCGTCGGCGAGGGCGTCCAGGACTGCGGCCGCCGCCCGCGTCGAACTGTCGCGGCGGACGGCGTGCAGGACGTCGAGGCGGGTGTCGAAGCCGAGTTCGCGCAGCCGGTCGTGCGGCAGACCGAGGAGGCG
This sequence comes from Streptomyces sp. SAS_272, assembly GCF_052543235.1. Classification (NCBI taxonomy): domain Bacteria; kingdom Bacillati; phylum Actinomycetota; class Actinomycetes; order Kitasatosporales; family Streptomycetaceae; genus Streptomyces; species Streptomyces sp. SAS_272. The sequence goes on from NZ_JBMNDR010000004.1 coordinate 156,837, forward strand.
CACCGCGTTCACGTCGTCGTCGTGCGGTTCTTCGTCCGGCTCCCCGTCCGGACCGGCCAGTTCCCGGACGCACCACTCCTCGACGGCGGCCCCGGTCCGCAGGGTGAGCACCGCACTGCCGAAGGGGGACCCGGCGTGGTCCGGCAGGGCGGCGGCGCGGCGGTCCAGGGGCGGGTGGTCGGCCGTCCCGTAGGGGTCCACGGCGTCCTCGTCGGCGGCTGCCCGGGCGGCCCGGCGGGCGACGTACGGGTCGCTCACGGCGGCGTCGAAAGCGTCGTAGAAGTCCTCGGGCCAGGCGTCCTGCTGCGCCAGCCCCGACAGCCAGCGCTCGCCGAGCGCCTCGAAGGCCGCGTCCAACAGCCCGACCCGGTGCAGCGCTCCGGCGGTGGCCTCGGCGCCGGCGATCCGGGCCGCGTCGGCGTCGGCCGCGGTCTCGGCGTGCCAGAGGGGGGACCGGGAGGCGCGCAGCAGCGGCGCGGCGAACGGCGCCAGCGGGCGGAACCGGCCCTCCAGCCGCTCGGCGAGTTGTGCGCGGGCGAACCGCAGGAGGCCGTGGCGCCGGTCGCGCAGGTGCCTCTCGTGGGCCAGCTCGTGCGCTGTCACGGACGCCAGCTCGGCCTCGGTCAGGTTGCGCAGCAGGGGCAGGCCGAGAAGGAGCACGTGGGTGCGCACGCCGTCGATCCGCGTGCGTCCCAGGGCCGCCTGGACGGTCGGCACGATGCGTACGAGCAGCGGCTCGTGGAAGCCGAGCCGCCCGGCCACGTCCCGTACCAGTTCCGCGAGTGCGGGTTCGTCCCGGGGCCGCACCGCCCGGCCGGGCAGCGGGCCGCGAGCCGCCGAGACGGTCCGGGCGATCCTGCGGACGGCCGAGCCGAGCAGCAGGGCAGCCACCCACCGAAGACCCGCCGCATACAGGGCGCAGAACAGGACCGCCTCGGGCAGTCCGGCCAGCGCGAGCATGGCGAGGCCGAGCAGCCACTCGCGCGGCGGACGGTCCCCGGACGCCGGGTCGGGCGCGGTGGGCGGGGAGGAGGTGGGTGCGGATATCGGGATGTCCATGGCGTTCCCGTCGCCTGTGCCGGAGGGTCGGCGGATTCTGACACGCCCCCACCCCCACTCCGCACCTCAGTTGCGCACGACGTCCGCCTCGCAGCGCAGCCGGCGCCCCGCTCCCGCCTCGCGCACCGGCCCGGTCAGCCGCAGCCGGGCGGTGGCCCGGACGTCGGCGCTGGAGGCGCCCAACCGCAGTTCCAGGTCGCCGGGTTCGACCACCCGCCGCCCCGAGCGGTCGGTGAAGGCGGACAGGTCCGCGTGGAAGCGGAAGGTCACGCGGGCCGCTTCGGCGGCGGCCAGCTCCAGCCGCTGGTAGCCGATCAGCCGCACGTCGGGGCGGGTGACCTCGGCCACCGGGTCGTGCAGATACAGCTGGACGACCTCCGCGCCCGCCCGGTCGCCGGTGTTGCGGACGGTGACGGAGACGTCGTAGGAGCCGTCCGTGCCGATCTCCGTGCCGATCTCCGTGTCCGGGCCGCTGAAGTCCTCCCAGGTGAACGCCGTGTACGAGCGTCCGTGTCCGAAGGGGTACAGCGGGGTCGGGTCGAGACTGCTGACCTGGCCCGCCAGGCCCAGCGGCGGCTGCAGGTAGGTCCACGGCTGACCGCCCGGCACACGTGGCACGCTCACCGGGAGCCGGCCCGAGGGGTTCACCCGGCCCGACAGCACGCCGGCCACCGCCGGACCGCCCTCCTCGCCGGGGAAGAACGCCTGGACGACCGCCCCCAGCCGCCCGTGCCAGCGGCCCAGCGCGTACGGGCGGCCGGTGAGCAGCACGAGGACGACCGGGACGCCCGTCGCGACCAGCGCGTCCAGCAGCGCGCCCTGGACGCCGGGCAGGCTCAGATCGGCGACGTCGCAGCCCTCGCCCGAGGTGCCCCGCCCGAACAGGCCCGCGCGGTCGCCGAGGACGGCCACGCAGACGTCGGCCTCCGAGGCGCGCGTGATGGCCTCCGTGAAGCCGGAGGGGTCCGGGTCGGAGACCCCGCAGCCCTCCGTGAACGTCACCTTCGCGTCGGGGAGTTCGGCCCGCAGCGACTCCAGCAGCGTCGGGATGTCGATGCCGTTCTCCACCCCGGGGTGGTGGGGCAGCACATGGGACGGGAAGGAGTAGCAGCCCAGCATCGCCAGCGCGTCCGCCGCCCTCGGCCCGATCACGGCCACCCGGGCGTCGGGGGAGAGGGGGAGCAGGCCGTCGGGGTTGTCCAGGAGGACCACCGACTCCTCGGCCAGCCGGCGGGCCAGCGCGCGGTTCGCGGGCGGGTCGAGGTCCACCGACTCGGGAACGTGCGGCTGCCAGTCCTCGTCCAGCAGGCCCAGTTCGCACTTCTGCAGCAGGACGCGGCGTGCGGCCCGGTCGATCAGCTCCTGCGGCACCTCGCCCGCGCGCACGGCGTCGGCCAGCGCCTCGCCGTAGTACTTCACGGTGGGCAGCTCGACGTCGATGCCGGCGGCCAGCGCCAGCCGGGCCGCCTCCACGGGGGTGCCGGCCACCCGGTGCAGGGTCTGCAGGAAGCCGATGCCGAAGTAGTCGGCGACGACCGTGCCGGTGAAATCCCACTCCTCCCGGAGGAGGCCGGTCAGCAGTTCGGGGTCGGCGGAGGCCGGAACGCCGTCGCGTTCGGTGTAGGCCGCCATCACCGAGCGGGCGCCGCCCTCGCGCAGCGCCATCTCGAACGGGGGCAGGGTGACGTCCGCGAACTCGCGGGTGCCCGCCCGCACCGGGGCCAGGTTGCGCGCGCCCGCCGAGGAGGCGTAGCCGGCGAAGTGCTTGAGGGTGGCGACGATCCCGGCGGACTCCAGTCCGCGGACGTAGGCCGTGCCGACCGTGCCGACCAGATACGGGTCTTCGCCGATCGTCTCCTCGACCCGTCCCCAGCGCGGGTCGCGGACGACGTCCAGGACCGGGGCGAGGCCCTGGTGGACGCCCATCGCGCGCAGGTCCCGGCCGATCGCCCGGCCCACCTCCTCGACCAGCGGCGGGTCGAAGGCCGCGCCCCAGGCCAGGGGGACCGGGTAGGCGGTGGCCCGCCAGGCGGTGACTCCGGCCAGGCACTCCTCGTGGGCGACCGCCGGGATGCCGAAACGGCCGGCGGCGACGATCTGCCGCTGGGCGCCGGCCAGCGCGCGGGCGCCGAGCGCCGGCTCCACGGGCGCGGTGCCGAAGGAGCGGGTCAGCTGGCCGAGCCCCCGGGTGATCAGCTCGTCGTAGTCGTATTCGGAGGTCATGTCGTGCTGGTGCGGGGCGACTCCCCCGCCGTCCGTCGCGGCGCCGACCCACACGCCGTACAGCTGGGCGGTCTTCTCCTCGATCGTCATCCGGCCGAGGAGGTCGTCGACGCGGGCGGCGGCGGGCAGGGCGGGGTCACGCCAGGGGGCGGTGGTCATGAAACTCCTGTCAGAGGTCGGTGAGCCACCAGGGGGAGGGTGCGCCCTGGAATCCTGTGGAGCGTTCGGCAGGGCGGGCGTCCTGTCGAATGTTTCGAGCTGCATTCCGAATGTTCCGGGAACCTATGGCGTCGGCATGGGTTCGTCAAGAGGTCGCGTGACGATACGATCGCCGCCATGACACCCTCGGAGCCCACAGAAACGCGGACAGAAGCGCGGCCGACGCAGACCGCGACGCTCGCGGAGATCGCCCGCGAGGCCGGCGTGTCGGCACCGACTGTTTCGAAGGTCCTCAACGGCCGCGCCGACGTCGCCCCCGCCACCCGCACCCGCGTCGAGGAGCTGCTGCGCGCCCACGGCTACCGCCGCCGTCGCGCGGAGGCGACCCGCTCCCCCCTGATCGACCTGGTCTTCCACGAGCTGGAGAGCGCCTGGGCGATGGAGGTCATCCGGGGTGTGGAGAACGTGGCCCGCGACGCCGGGCTGAGCGTGGTGCTCAGCGAGAGCGCCGGACGGCTCACCCCCGGGCGGACCTGGGCCGACCAGGTCGCCGCCCGCCGCCCGCACGGCGTGGTGCTGGTGCTGTCCGGACTCGACGAGTCCCAGCGGGCGCTGCTGACCAGCCGCTCCATCCCGTTCGTGGTGATGGACCCGGCAGGCGACCCGGGCGCTGACGTGCCGTCCATCGGGGCGACCAACTGGCAGGGCGGCCTCGCCGCCACCCGGCACCTGGTGGAGCTGGGGCACCGCCGGATCGGGGCGATCAGCGGGCCGCCGCAGATGATGTGCAGCCGGGCCCGGATCGACGGCTACCGGGCCGCGCTGGAGACCGCCGGGCTGCCGGTCGAGCCGGGGCTGATCAAGACCGGCGACTTCCACCACGAGACCGGCTACCGGCTGGGCCGCGAGCTGCTCGACCGCCCGGACCGGCCCACCGCCGTCTTCGCCGGCAACGACCTCCAGGCGCTCGGCTTCTACGAGGCAGCCCGCGAACTGGGTCTGCGCATCCCGGAGGACGTGAGCGTGGTCGGCTTCGACGACCTTCCGGTCGCCCGCTGGGTCGGCCCGCCGCTGACGACGGTGCGCCAGCCGCTGACCGAGATGGCCGAGGCGGCGGCCCGGCTGGTCCTGGAGCTGGGCCGGTCGGTCTCCCGGGATGCGCCGACGGCGACGCGGGTGGAGCTGGCCACCAGCCTCGTGGTGCGGACGAGCACGGGTGTGCCGCCCGCGGCCGGAAGTTGACGTATTGACGGGTGTGCTGGATGCCTCCACACTCCACCGAAGTCAATCGGTTGAACAACCGAAACTTTCGGAGGCACCCGCAATGAGATCCTCCAGAACATCTCCCCGACGGTCCCCCGGGCCGATATCGCCGAGGACACGGCTCACCGCCCTGCTCACCGGCGCCGCCGCAGCGGCGGCCCTGCTCGTCGCGGCTCCCCTCTCGCACGCCGCCGACGCTCCGCTGCGCGACCTCGGCGCCGCCAAGGGGAAGGTCGTCGGCACCGCCGTCACCGGCTCCAAGCTCACCGGCGTCTACGGCGACGTCGCCGGGGCGCAGTTCTCCTCGCTGACCCCGGGCAACGCCATGAAGTGGGGCTCGGTGGAGCCGACGCAGGGCGTCTTCGACTGGGCCGAGGCGGACCGGATCGTGGCGTTCGCCCAGGCCCACAACCAGCAGGTGCGCGGTCACACCCTGGTCTGGCACAACCAGAACCCCAACTGGCTGGCCAACGGCAGCTGGACGCCCGCGCAGCTCGGCGCCCTGCTGCAGAACCACATCGACACCGAGGTCGGCCGCTACAAGGGGAAGATCGCCGCCTGGGACGTCGTCAACGAGCCCTTCAACGAGGACGGCACCTACCGTTCGACCCTCTGGTACAACGGCCTCGGCGCCGACTACATCGCCACCGCCCTGACCCGGGCGCGGGCCGCCGACCCGGCCGCCGGGCTCTACGTCAACGACTACAACGTCGAGGGCGTCAACGCGAAGTCGACCGCCCTGTACAACCTGGTCAAGTCGCTGAAGGCGCGGGGCGTCCCGATCGACGGGGTCGGGCTGCAGGCGCACCTGGTCCTCGGTCAGGTGCCGTCCACGTTCCAGCAGAACATCCAGCGCTTCGCCGACCTCGGCGTGGACGTGGCGATCACCGAGCTGGACATCCGGATGCCCCTGCCCTCCGACAGCGCCAAGCTCGCGCAGCAGAAGGCCGACTACAAGGCGGTCACCGCCGCCTGTGCCGCCGTCACACGATGCGTCAACCTCACGGTCTGGGGCTTCACCGACTCCGACTCCTGGGTGGAGAGCACCTTCCCGGGGGAGGGCGCGGCGACCCCGTACGACGCGAACTACGCGCCCAAACCGGCGTACTACGGCATCTCCGAGGCGCTCGGCGGCACCACCACGCCGGTGCCGCCGACCGGCAGGTGCACGGCTGCCTACAGCGTGGGCAGCCAGTGGAACACCGGGTTCACCGGGAACGTGACGATCTCCTGCTCGGGAGCCTCGCTGTCGTCCTGGAAGGCGACCTGGGCCTACGGCGCGGGCCAGCGGATCACCCAGGCCTGGAACGCCGCCTGCACCCAGTCGGGGGCGGCCGTGTCGTGCGCGAACGCCTCGTACAACGGGACGGTCCCGGACGGCGGTTCGGTGAGCTTCGGGTTCAACGCCGACTGGAGCGGGAGCAACCCGGCGCCCACGGTCACCTTGGGGTGACCGGCACGGCAACCGCGAGATCTCCCTCAGGAGGCGTGTCCGTGAACCCCTTCCTAACCCCATCCTCATAATTCGGACGTACGTTCCTTCCTGTGACGGGACTCGAGGAGCACGGCGAAACCGGCAGCGGAGCGGGCCGGCGGTCGAGGGCACTGAAGGCCGCCGGCCTCACGCTGGCCGCCGTCCTGGTGGTGGGCGTCGGGACGGCGGGCTGGGCCTACTGGCGTCTCAACGGCAACATCAAGAGCGTCGACATCGACAACGCGCTCGGCGACGACCGGCCGGCGAAGGCGGTCACGACCCCGTCGGCCCCGGCGTCCGCCTCCCCGCCGCCCACCGAGGCGGTGAACCTCCTCGTGCTGGGCTCGGACTCGCGCAGCGGCGCGGCGAACCAGGCGCTCGGCGGCGGCGACAGCACCGGCGCCCGCTCCGACACGGCGATGGTCGTGCACATCGACGCCGGCCGCACGAAGGCCACGGTCGTCAGCATCCCGCGCGACACCCTCGTCACCCGGCCCTCCTGCCCGCTGCCCGACGGCGGTTCGACGGCGAAGGCGTACGGCGCGATGTTCAACACCGCCTACGCGGTCGGCGGCCCGGTGTGCGCCGTCAAGACGGTCGAGTCGATCACCGGTGTCCGTATGGACCACTACGTCGAGGTCGATTTCTCCGGCTTCGCCAAGCTCGTGGACGCGCTCGGAGGGGTCACCGTCACCACCGACGAGGACATCGACGACGACGACAGCCATCTGCACCTCGCGGCCGGCACCCACCGTCTGAACGGCGCCCGGGCCCTCGCCCTGGCCCGCACCCGCCACGGCATAGGCGACGGCAGCGACCTCGGCCGCATAGGCCTCCAGCAGAAACTGGTGAAGGCCCTGCTGGAGCAGATCGCCTCCACCGACCTCCTCACCGACCCCGCCGAGCTGTACGAGGCCGCCGACGCGGTCACCGCAAGCCTGACCACCGACACCGGTCTGGACTCGCTCGCCGAGCTGACGGAACTCGGCCGGAGCCTGAAGGGCCTGTCCGCCGGGAACGTCCGGACGGTCACCATGCCCGTGGTCCCGGCCCCCTCCGACCCCAACCGGGTGGTCGCGCTGGAGCCGGCGGCGAGCGCGCTGTGGAAGTCGCTGAAATAAATTCCGGTGAGGTGTCGATCCGGCCCGCCGCCGTTCGACGCAGGGGGGAGAGGCCGGGAAGGACCCGGCTCACCGCACCCGAGGAGTCACCATGCCCCGCTATCTGTCGCTCGTGAAGATCGACGAGTCCACCGCCCCCGCCGAGGGCCCCAGCCCGGAGCTGATGCAGCGGATGGGCGAACTGATCGAGGAGGTCACCAAGGCCGGCGTCATGCTGGAGACCGCCGGGCTGACCCCGTCCGCGCAGGGCGTCCGCGCGCACTGGGAGGGCGGGAAGATCACCCTCACCGACGGGCCCTTCACCGAGGCCAAGGAGGTCGTCGGCGGCTACGCGATCATGCAGTGCAAGGACATGGCCGAGGCCGTCGAATGGACGAAGCGGTTCCTGAAGGTGCACGAGGAGCACTGGACGGTGACCTGCGAGGTGCGGGAAATCGCGGAAGGCTGAGCGTTCTTGGCCTGAACGGGCGCCGGGTGTTCGATGGTGAGCTGTGGAACGACAGCCCGCCCCGGACCCCGGCCCGCCTTCGCACCCCCGCACGCCCCCGGACCCCGGCGGCGCCCCGCCTTCTCACGGCGCCCCGGATACGCGTACGGCCGCCCCTGACCCCGGCAGGGCCGCCCCGGTCCCCGGTACGGACGACCCTGACCCCGGCAGGGCCGCCCCGGACCCCGGCAGGGCCGCCCCGGTCCCCGGTACGGACGCCCCGGACCCCGGCAGGGCCGCCCCGGTCCCCGGTACGGACGCCCCGGATCGGTGTACCGCCCCGGATACCCGTACGGCCATCGAGACCGTCTTCCGTCTGGAGGCCCCCCGTGTCATCGCCGCCGTCGCCCGACTCGTGCGGGACGTCGGCGTCGCCGAGGAACTGGCGCAGGACGCCCTGGTGGCCGCGCTGGAGCAGTGGCCGCGCGACGGCGTGCCGGACCATCCCGGCGCCTGGCTGACCACCACCGCCCGGCGCCGTGCCGTCGACCTGATCCGCCGGCGTGAGAACCACGCCCGCAAGCTCCAGGAGATCGGCCGCGACCTGGAGACCACGACCGCCCCGCCCCAGGAGCCCGCCGACCCCGACGACATCGACGACGACCTGCTCCGGCTCGTCTTCACCGCCTGCCATCCGGTGCTCTCCGCGGAGTCCCGCATCGCCCTCACCCTGCGTCTGCTGGGCGGCTTGACCACACCGGAGATCGCCCGTGCCTTCCTGGTGCCCGAGCCGACGGTCGCCCAGCGGATCGTGCGCGCCAAGAAGACCCTGGCGACCAGGAACGTGCCCTTCGAGGTGCCGTACGGCCCCGACCGCGAGGCCCGGCTCGGCTCCGTCCTCGACGTCATCTACCTGATCTTCAACGAGGGGTACGCGGCCACCGCCGGTGACGACTGGCTGCGCCCGGCGCTGTGCGAGGACGCCCTGCGGCTGGGGCGGCAGCTGGCGGCGCTGATGCCGAAGGAGCCCGAGGTCCACGGCCTCGTCTCACTGCTGGAGTTCCAGGCGTCCCGGTCGGCCGCCCGCACCTCCCTCGACGGCACACCCGTCCTGCTGAAGGACCAGGACCGCCGCCGCTGGAACCGCATGCTGATCGCGCGCGGCATCACCGCCCTCGACCGGGCGCGGAGCGTGGCGGCGGGCGCGGCCCCGGGCCCGTACGCCCTCCAGGCGGCCATCGCGGCCTGCCACGCGCACGCGTACACGTACGACCGGACCGACTGGGCGGGCATCGCCACCCTGTACGGGCTGCTGGCGGCCCGCTTCCCCTCCCCGGTGGTCGAGTTGAACCGCGCGGTCGCCGTGTCGATGACCGAGGGCCCGGCGGCCGCCCTGGCCATCGTCGACGCCCTGACGGCCGAACCCGCACTGCGGGAGTACCACCTGCTCCCGAGCGTCCGGGCCGACCTTCTGTCCCGCCTCGGTCGCACCGCGGAGGCCCGGACCGAGTTCGAACGGGCGGCGGCGCTGACGGCCAGCGCACGCGAACGACGCCTGCTGCTGCACAGGGCCGACGCCTCGGACTGACGGCCGCGCGGGCCGTCACGGCCCGACGGATGGCCCGACGGATGGCCCGACCGGTGTCAGGGGGCGGCGGGCTTCCCGATCAGCATGGTCGGGGCGCCCGCCACTCGTGTGAGGAACACCGTCACCGCCTCGGAACCCTGCGGCTTGGGCAGCACCTTCTTCCGCAGCTCCTCCGGCTCCACCGCCGAACCCCGCTTCTTCACGGTCAGCGCACCGACCCCCCGCTCCCGCAACAGAGCCTTCAACTTCTTGACGCCGAAAGGGAGTTGATCGGTGATCTCATAGGCGGTGGCATACGGGGTGGGGCGGAGGGCGTCCGCGGTGACGTAGGCGATGGTCTCGTCGACGAGACCGCCGTCGAGCTCCCGGGCCACGTCGGCGACCAGATGAGCCCGGATGACGGCGCCGTCCGGCTCGTACAGATACCGCCCGACGGGCCGGACGCGGGGGTCGGGCAGGCCGGAGCCGATCAGGGTGCGCGGCCCCGGCAGCAGAGTGGCCCGGACGGTCCCCGGCTCGGTCCCGAACCACAGGACCGCCTCCTTGACGTCCCCGCCGTCCGAGATCCACTCGGCCTCGGCCTCGACGGGGACGGCCTCGTGCGGCACCCCGGGCGCGATCTTGAGGGCGGCGTGCGGGGCGGCGAGGGCGGCGCCGACCGCCCACGACAGGGGAGGGGAGTACCCCTCGGGGTCGAAGATGCGCCCCCGGCCGCCCCGGCGCGCGGGATCCACGAAGACGGCGTCGTAACCGCGGGCGTCCACCTCGGTGACGTCCGCCTCCCTCACCTCGATCAGCTCGCCCAGCCCGAGCGCCTCGGCGTTCGCACGCGCGGCCTCGGCCGCCGCCGGGTCCCGGTCCACGGCCAGCACCCGGATCCCGGCGCGGGCGAGGGCGATCGCGTCCCCGCCGATCCCGCAGCACAGGTCGGCGACGGAGGTCACGCCGAGCGCCTTCATCCGCTCGGCCCGGTAGCCGGCGACGCTCGCGCGCGTCGACTGCTCCACCCCGTTCGGCGTGAAGAACATCCGCTCGGCGTCCCGCGCCCCGAACTTCACCGCCGCCCGCTGCCGCAGTCGGGCCTGGCCGAGGGCCGCGGAGACGAGGTCGGCGGGATGTTCGCGGCGGAGCCGGGTGGCGACGGCGAGTTCGTCGGCGGGGGCGGTGCCGCGGACCGCGTCGAGGAGGGCGCGGCCCTCGGGAGTGCGCAGGGGGGCGAGGTCGTTCACCAGGTCATTGTGGGCCAGTCGGTGGACAGCGCGTCCCCGGCGGCGGTGTCGGACCGGGTCGGGGAAGGGCGACTGCGAAGATCCGGCGCCATGGGACCTGTCGTACAAAATGACATGAACGGCCTCGATGGGCCGGCCCGTCGCCGCCCTCGGACGGAAGCCCGCCCCCGGACGGGGCTCCGCGCCGGCACGGATGCCCGTCCCCACGCGGGACCTCGCACCGGCACGGATGCCCGCCCCCACGCGGGACCTCGCACCGGCACGGATGCCCGTCCCCACGCGGGACACCGCCCCCACGCGGGACCTCGCCCCAGGACGGGCGTCCGCAGCCGCAGGGGAACGATCAGCGCCGGGACGCGCGCCGTGGGAATCAGGAGCCTCGTCGCCGTCCTCGCCCTGGCCGCCGCCGCGTCGGGCTGCGCCGGAGGGGGCGCCGGCCGCACGACCCGCCCCGCGGCCGGACAGCAGCCGGAGAAGGCGGCGCCCCCGGTGGTCGCGCCCGCCCGCGCTTTGTACGGCTACGCCGCCCGGCTCCGCGCCGCCCACCGGGCCCGGGTCGCCGCGGCGGGGCGCTGGGGCCTGCGAAAGGTCCCGCTGACGCCCCCGGCGCCGCCCGCGCACAAGCCGGAGATCACCACCCGCAAGGGCTTCGAGGTCGACGACCACGAGGAGCTCGGTCTGCCGCCGGTCTTCACCAGGGTCCCCACCGAGGACCGGGTCGTCTTCCTCACCATCGACGACGGCGCCGAGAAGGACCCGGCGTTCCTGCGCATGATGAGCGAGCTGAAGATCCCGTACACCGCCTTCCTCAGCGACTACCTGATCAAGGACGACTACGGGTACTTCAAGGAGATGCAGGACCGGGGGGCGGCCCTGAACAACCACACGCTCCACCACCCCTACCTGCCGGCCCTCTCCTACTCCCGCCAGAGACACGAGATCTGCGGGATGCAGGAGGTGATCCGGGAGCGCTACGGCACCCGCCCCGCCCTCTTCCGGCCGCCGTACGGCAACTACGACCAGGACACCCTGCGCGCCGCGAAGAGCTGCGGCGTGCGCTACGCCCCGCTCTGGGACGAGGAGGTCTTCGTCGACCACTGGGAGTACCGCGAGGGGGACCGGGACCTGCACCCCGGCGACATCGTCCTGAGCCACTTCCGCGGCCGCGGCGAGTGGAAGGGCACCATGCCGGACCTGGTCCGCCGCTTCCTGGACAAGGTCACCGCCAAGGGCTACGCGGTGGCCCGTCTGGAGGACTACCTGTGAGGGCGCGGCAGATGGGCGCGGGACCGGTGGCCGCCCTGCTCGTCGCGCTCACCGCGCTCGTCCTGACGGCCCTGAGCGGCTGCGCCCAGTCCGTCGACCCGATCGAACGACTGGGCAGGAAGGCCGCGGCCCGGGTCCACCCGGCCGGCCCGGCCGCCGGGCAGCCCGCCTACCGCCGCTGGGGTCTGACGGCCCCCCTGGCCCCTGCCCCGGCCCACCCGGCCCGCTCCCTGGCCGGCAGCCCCGGAACGGCCCTCCCGCCGGTCGTGGACCATGTCCCGACCGCCGACCGGGTCGTCTTCCTCACCTACGACGACGGCGCCGAGCGCGACCCCCGCTTCGTCGACATGGTCCGCGAACTGCGCCTGCCGGTCAGCATGTTCCTCACCGACAGCGTGATCGGCCCCGGTTACGGCCGGCTGGCCCGGCTGCAGTCGGTCGGGGCCAGCGTCCAGAACCACACCCTGGACCACCCGGCGTTGCGCGGCCTGCCCTACGCCGGCCAGCGCGCCGAGATCTGCGGCCAGCAGGACAAGCTGCGCGCCCGTTTCGGGCTGCGCCCCCGACTTCTCCGCCCGCCCTACGGCGCCTACGACGCCACCACCCGACGCGCCGCCGCCGACTGCGGCATCGCGGCCGTCGTCCTGTGGCGTGCCGCGATGGGCCCCACGTCCCTCGCCTACGCCCACGGCCCCCACCGCCTCCGCCCCGGCGACGTCATCGCCGTGGCCCCGGACGAGACGACGGCCCCGGACCTGAGGGACCGGACGACGCGACTCCTGCGCGAGATCCAGAACCAGAACCTGACGGTGGCCCGCCTGGAGGACTACGTCTGAGGGGCTCACGCCGGCCGGAAAACCGGCCGACGCGCCGCGGGCATTGGCACTCCGCTTGACCGAGTGCTAATCGCGGTCATAGTCTCAGGTCTGGCACTCCCCACTGGAGAGTGCCAACAACGCGACGGGCAGGTCCGGCACCCGCGACGACGGATCCACCTGGTCGCCACCTCAGACAGTTAACCCCGTGAGATCTCCGAAGGGGGAGGTCGGATCGTGACGACCACCAGCTCCAAGGTTGCCATCAAGCCGCTCGAGGACCGCATTGTGGTCCAGCCGCTCGACGCCGAGCAGACCACCGCCTCTGGCCTGGTCATCCCGGACACCGCGAAGGAGAAGCCCCAGGAGGGCGCCGTCCTCGCAGTGGGCCCGGGTCGCTTCGAGAACGGCGAGCGCCTGCCGCTCGACGTCAAGGTCGGCGACGTCGTCCTGTACAGCAAGTACGGCGGCACCGAGGTGAAGTACAACGGCGAGGAGTTCCTCGTCCTCTCGGCTCGCGACGTGCTCGCGATCATCGAGAAGTAATTCACCCAGTTTTGCAGTGAACTGCGCTCCTGGCCCCGCGTGTTTGTGAAGCCGGGTGCCGGGGGCGCAGTTCGTTTCTCCCACTTTTTCCGAGAGGGCTGAACCGCTCCCATGGCGAAGATCCTGAAGTTCGACGAGGACGCCCGTCGCGCCCTCGAGCGCGGCGTCAACAAGCTTGCCGACACGGTCAAGGTGACGATCGGCCCCAAGGGCCGCAACGTCGTCATCGACAAGAAGTTCGGCGCTCCCACCATCACCAACGACGGCGTCACGATCGCCCGTGAGGTCGAGCTCGAGGACCCGTACGAGAACCTCGGCGCGCAGCTGGTGAAGGAGGTGGCGACCAAGACCAACGACATCGCGGGCGACGGTACGACCACCGCCACCGTGCTCGCCCAGGCGCTGGTGCGCGAGGGCCTGAAGAACGTCGCCGCGGGCGCGTCCCCGGCCGCCCTGAAGAAGGGCATCGACGCCGCCGTGAAGGCCGTGTCCGAGGAGCTCCTCGCGACCGCCCGCCCGATCGACGACAAGGCCGACATCGCCGCCGTCGCCGCACTGTCCGCGCAGGACACGCAGGTCGGCGAGCTCATCGCCGAGGCGATGGACAAGGTCGGCAAGGACGGTGTCATCACCGTCGAGGAGTCCAACACCTTCGGTCTGGAGCTGGACTTCACCGAGGGCATGGCCTTCGACAAGGGCTACCTGTCTCCGTACTTCGTGACGGACCAGGAGCGCATGGAGGCCGTCCTCGAGGACCCCTACATCCTCATCAACCAGGGCAAGATCTCCTCGATCGCCGACCTGCTGCCGCTGCTGGAGAAGGTCATCCAGACCAACTCCTCCAAGCCGCTGCTGATCATCGCCGAGGACCTCGAGGGCGAGGCGCTCTCCACCCTCGTCGTCAACAAGATCCGCGGCACCTTCAACGCGGTCGCCGTCAAGGCCCCGGGCTTCGGTGACCGTCGCAAGGCGATGCTGCAGGACATGGCCGTCCTCACCGGCGCCACCGTCATCTCCGAAGAGGTCGGTCTCAAGCTCGACCAGGTCGGCGTCGACGTGCTGGGCTCCGCCCGCCGCGTCACCGTCACCAAGGACGACACCACCATCGTCGACGGCGGCGGCAGCTCCGAGGACGTCGTGGGCCGCATCGGCCAGATCAAGGCCGAGATCGAGAACACGGACTCCGACTGGGACCGCGAGAAGCTCCAGGAGCGCCTCGCGAAGCTGGCCGGCGGCGTGTGCGTGATCAAGGTCGGCGCCGCCACCGAGGTGGAGCTGAAGGAGAAGAAGCACCGTCTGGAGGACGCCATCTCCGCGACCCGCGCCGCGGTCGAGGAGGGCATCGTCTCCGGTGGCGGCTCCGCGCTGGTCCACGCCGTCAAGGTCCTCGAGGGCAACCTCGACAAGACCGGCGACGAGGCCACCGGTGTCGCGGTCGTCCGCAAGGCCGCCGTCGAGCCGCTGCGCTGGATCGCCGAGAACGCGGGCCTCGAGGGCTACGTCATCACCTCCAAGGTCGCCGAGCTCGACAAGGGCCAGGGCTTCAACGCCGCGACCGGCGAGTACGGCGACCTGGTCAAGGCCGGCGTCATCGACCCGGTCAAGGTCACCCGCTCCGCCCTGGAGAACGCCGCCTCCATCGCCTCCCTCCTCCTGACGACCGAGACTCTCGTCGTCGAGAAGAAGGAAGAGGAGGAGCCGGCCGCCGGCGGTCACGGCCACGGTCACTCCCACTGACCCAGGTCAGCCCCGCATCACCACCGAGGCCCGGCCTCCCGTTCACCGGGGGCGCCGGGCCTCGGCGCGTGCCCGGACCCGTTCGGTGCCGTGGAGCGATAACTTCGGCGAACTGTTCGCGCGCTCCCCACGAAGAGATCCGGCGTGAGGTGCATACGGCGTCGGAGGCCGTGGGGTGCATACGGCGTCGGAGGCCGTGGGGTGCATACGGCGTCGGAGGCCGTGGGGTGCAGACGGCGTCGGAGACGCGGTTCGCGAGGCCGGCACCCCGCACGTCTTACGCGGCGGCAAGCAGCCGGCCCGCACCCGTCACCGCCGGAGCACTCGGAACGCCTGGAGACAGACCCGCGCCCGGTCGGCGGGCGCCTTGGCGCGCACCCCGACCGGCCGTCGGCGCGCGCCCGTGTCCGGCGGGGCCTCGCGGATCCGCCGGACACGGTCGGGGGTGCGGTGTGCTCCTGGCTCTACCGGGCTCCCGCCTCCACCGGCGGGCGGGAGGAAGGCGGAGTGGGAGCGGTGCCGGGCTCGGACGGCCGGTTGTCCCGGAGCGAGGTCGGCGAGGCGAACTCGTAGCCGGACCAGACGTCACCGCCCCGCCAGGCGGAGCCGTCCCAGACGTATGCCGAGGCGATCGTCCCGTAGTAGCCCGTCCCACAGGACTGCCAACCGCCCCAGTCGTACACCTGCTCAGGACCCCAGGGGCCGGGGAACTCGCCGCCCGCCTGTCCTGTGGCGCCGTACTTCCAGGGGCTGGTGCGGCACACATCCCAGGCGGATCCGTTCCACCGGTAGACGGTTGCTCGCGCGGCGGCCCAGCCGTCGGGCCTGGCCAGACCGGTCGAGCAACTCCCTTGGTTCAGTGCGTAGGTGTCCGCGTAGGCGAGATTGCCGGAGAACGCGCCGGGTCGTCTGTGATCGATGCCCGCGGTGCCCTGGACGCACAGTCCGGCGTTGTTGTAGACGGTCACCCTGGTGGCCCAGGTCCAGGCGTGCGCCGGTTGGGCCCAGACCGCGGCCATCATCAACGCGACGAACGCGCACAGCGCGGCTTTCATGGTCAGGCGGAGCATTGCCATGGTGTCTCCGTTCCTCGATTCGCCCCCGGACAAGGGCCCGTGGGGCGTTCCCGGGCCCACCGGCCCGCGGAGGCCGTCGGTGCCGCGGTCGGATCGGTGTGATGCGCAGGGCGACACGATCGGGTACGGCGGCCGTGGTGGTGGTCGGAGTCGGCCGGAACAGCGCTGCCCGGCGGATGCGCTGCGGATGTGGGACAGGATGTGGGAGATGGCGGCCGGAGTGCTCACGGCCCCACGGGATGAGAGGTGTTGTCGGGACTGCGAACCAGATCGCCCCGAGAGGGTGAGTCCCGCGGTCGGCTCACCGCATTCCACGATAGGCGATGAGGGCACCCCTCGCTTGTCGGCGCCGTCCATCCCGTCGGCGGCTCCGGCCCGGCCGTCCCGCGCGCTGCATCTCACAGTGGCGACGGGACGCCGGAATCCGCGCGGGGGCAAGGGAGTTGAGGCGCCGTCGGCACAGGGCCTCGTCGCCGGCCGGCCGGAACAGCGTCGCCCGGACGTGGTCGTCCCAGCACAGCGCGGAACAGCGTCGCCCGGACGTGATCGTCCCAGCACAGCGCAGAGCAGCCGGTCGGGCTCCCGCGGAGCAGCCGGTCGGGCTCCCGCGGAGCGGCCGGTCGGGCGGACAAGCGGTCGGGGCAGGGCCGCGTCCGGCGCGGGGAATGCGCGTTCGGACGCGTTGAGCGAAGGCGACTCCCGTAGGGGCTTTCGCTCACGCGAACCACCGCGGTGTGTTCGATCGTCTGTGGAGTGCAGGTGAGACGGGCGTCCGTGCCCGCACAGCGCCCCTCAGCTCTCCAGCGCGTCCAGGGCTCCCAGTTGGGCCATGAGGCCGAGGCGGTCGTACTGCCACCAGCCCTCGGCGATCCTGCCGTCGTCGTCGAACCGGAAGACGGTCGTCCCGGTCATGGTGACCTCTCGGCCGGTGGGCGCGAGGCCCATGAACTCGCCGTGGTGCGTCCCGTCGAACGTCCAGCGGGTGCACACGCGGTCGTCCTCGGAGATCTGGTCCTCGACGGTGAACGTGACGGCGAAACCGCCGCGCCACATCTCGACCTCGCGCCGCATCGCGTCCATGCCGATCGTGTCCTGCACGTTGGACGGATCATGGTCGTGGTAGTCCTGCGCCAGCAGGCCGTCGAGCGGCGCCAGCGCACCCGGGGCGGCCACCGTCTCGAAGAAGCGCCGCGCCGTCGCCGCGCACAGCCGCTCGTCCCGCACGACGTCGAGATCGGTGAACGTGGGCATCTCGTCGCACAGCGCCACCAGTTCCTGGAAGACCTTGCCGGTCTCCGGGAGGTTCGAGTTGCGCATGGCCTCCTCGAACGAGGGGAACTCCACGATCTCGATGAAGTGCGAAGCGTCGGAGCGGTCCTTGCCGACCACCGCGTGCGTGGCGGTCCGCTTCCCCTTGGTCTGCTCGACCCATGTGTCCATCAGCCGGTCCATCTCGTCGAACCGGCTGGTCCTGCAGTCGATGAGCTGTACGAACGTCATGACGTCGCCTCCGGCCCCCCTGGATCCGGTGTTCGGACACGGCCATCTTCCCACCGGAGTGCCGACGCCACCCGCCCGCGGGCCCGCTGCCGGGGCCCGCCACCGGCTCCGCGACCGGGCTCCGCGACCGGGGACCGCTACTGGGGCCCGTACTTGCGTCCCGTCCTCGAGCTGACGCCGCCCAGCAGCGACCGCGGGGTCACCTTCACCAGCCCCATCAGCGCCTTGTACCGCGGATCGGGGATCGACACCGACTTCCCGCGCGCCAGGTCCTGCAGCGCCGCCGCGACCAGTTTGTCCGCGTCCAGCCACATCCAGCCGGGGATGTTGTCCGTGCCCATCCCGGCCCGCTCGTGGAACTCCGTGCGCACGAAACCCGGGCACAGGGCCATCAGCCGCACGCCCGTCCCGGCCAGGTCCTTCGCCGCACCTTGCGTGAACTGCACGACCCACGCCTTGGACGCCCCGTACGTCCCGCGCGGTACGAACGCCGCCACCGAGGCCACGTTGACGACGCCCCCGCGCCCGCGCTCCCGCATCGTGGCCGCCGCCGCGGACGTCAGCCGCAGCACCGCCTCGCAGTGCACCTTGAGCATGGTCAGCTCGTCCGCCATGGAGACGTCGAGGTAGCGGCCCTTGTTGCCGAAGCCGGCGTTGTTGACCAGCAGGTCGACGGGCTTCTTGCGGTCGCCGAGCCGGACGGCCACCGCCTCGATGCCCTCGTCCGTCGAGAGGTCGGCCGTGAGCACCTCCGCCTCGATGCCGTGCCGGTCGTGCAACTCGGTCGCCTGCTCGCGCAGGCGCTTGGTGTCCCGTGCGACGAGGACGAGATCATGCCCGTCCGCCGCCAGTCTGCGGGCGAACGCGGCGCCGATGCCCGCGGTCGAACCCGTGATGAGAGCCGTTGTCATGGCTGAAGGTTAGTGACCCGGAGCGGGTCCGTCCGTTCTCTGCACGCGGCCTCCCGAAGGTGAAGGCCGCGTGAGCGCCGCTGACCCCGACGGCATCACTCTCCGTGCCGCGCCAGATACTTCCGGGCCGCGGCCAGCGTCTCCGGATGCAGGGCCGCACCCGCCGCGAGCGTCCGGGGCAGCAGCTCCCGGTGGGTGGTGACGGCCTGGAACTGCATACGGGCCGTCACCTCGTGATCCGGCAGGTGGACGATCTCCACCGCGTCCCCCGCGCGGATCTCACCCGGCACGATCACCCGCAGGTAGGCGCCCGTGGCCGCCTTCTCCGTGAACCGCCGGACCCAGCGCCGCTCGCCCAGGTGCCCCTGGAAGGTGAGGCACGGTATCCGCCCCGCGCTCACCTCCAGCACCACCTCGGAGCCGATCCGCCAGCGTTCGCCGATCCGCGCGCCGGACACGTCGAGCCCCGTCGTGGTGAGGTTCTCGCCGAACGCGCCGGAGGCCAGCTTGCGCCCCAGTTCGCGCTCCCATGCGTCGAGGTCCTCACGGGCGAAGGCGTACACCGCCTGGTCGTCGCCGCCGTGATGGCGCAGGTCGCACACCGTGTCCCCGGCCAGGCCGCTCGCCCCGACGCCCTTCGGCCCGGGCGCGGACACCCGCACGGGCCCCTCGACCGGCTGTTTGTCGATGCCGGTCAGGCCCTGGGGCTGGTCGGTGTACGGCACGGCCGTCGGGCGGCCCAGATTGACGGACAGAAGCCTCATGGCGGCACGATAGGCGACCGGACCTCAAAGTGTCGACGCATTATTCGCACGGCGACCCAAGACTCCCTTATGCTCGGCGCATGATCGAGGCACGTCATCTCCGCGTCCTGCGCGCCGTCGCCGCCACCGGCTCCTTCTCGGCGGCCGGGCGGGAACTGGGCTGCACCCAGCCGGCCGTCAGCCAGCAGATGAAGGCCCTGGAGGCGTCCGTCGGCACCCCGCTGCTGGTCCGCAGCGGCCGCGAGATGCGGCTGACCCAGGCGGGCGAGGCCCTCGTCCGGCACGCGGCCGGGATCCTGTCGGGCCTCACCGCCGCGGAGGAGGAGGTCGCGGCCATCGCCGGTCTGCGCGCCGGCCGGGTCCGCCTGGTGTCCTTCCCCAGCGGCAGCTCCACCCTCGTCCCGACCGCCCTCGCCGCCCTGCGCGCCGCGCACCCCGGCACCCGCGTCTCCCTCGAGGAGGCGGAGCCGCCGCAGTCGGTGCGACTGCTGCGCGAGGGGGACTGCGACATCGCCCTCGCCTTCCGTTACGGACGCGCGACCCCCGGCGGCGCGACAACCGGCGATGCGCACCCGGGCGGCCCGGGTCCCGTTTCCCCGGGCGGCGCCGGCTCCGGGGACTCCGGCGACGAGGAATGGAACGACCTGGTCGTACGGCCGCTGCTGACAGACCGGCTGGTGGCCCTCGTCCCCGAGCGGCACCGCCTCGCGCGCGCCGGAGCCCCGGACGCCGTCGCCATCGGCGACCTCGCCGCCGAGCCGTGGATCGCCGGCTGCCCGCGCTGCCGCGGCCAGCTGGTCCAGGTGTGCGAGAGCGCGGGCTTCACACCCCGCATCGACTTCGCGACCGACGACTACCCGGCGGTGGTCGGCCTGGTCGCCGCCGGACTGGGCGTCGCCGTCCTGCCCCAGCTGGCGATCGACTCCGTGCGGCCCCGCGGCGTCCGGGCGCTGACGCTGGAGCCGGCGGTGCGGCGGGAGATCGTCGCGCTCACCCTGCCCGACCTCGCCCACGTTCCGGCGGTGACGGCCACCCTGGAGCAGCTGCGGCGGGCCGCGGCCCCCTCATGACATGACCGACGAAGGAAAACGGAGGGCACGCGCGTGTGCCCTCCGTTTTGAAGAAACGTTCCTTCATGTGTTCGAAGCGGTGTCTCTCGCGCCCGACGACGCCGAGACCAGGCGGTTGCGCGCCCGCCCCATGAGCTCTTCGCGCTCGTCCTCGGTCAACCCGCCCCACACGCCGTACGGCTCGCGTACCGCCAGCGCGTGCGCCGCGCACTGCGCGCGGACCGGGCACCTCATGCAGACCTCCTTGGCCGAGTTCTCTCGAGCGCTCCGAGCCGCCCCGCGCTCGCCCTCCGGATGGAAGAAGAGCGAGCTGTCCACTCCGCGGCAGGCAGCGAGAAGCTGCCAGTCCCACAGATCCGCGTTCGGTCCGGGAAGGCGGGAGAAATCTGCCATTGCGTGACCCCTTGTAGCCGTTCAGAGCGGATACCGTGCCCACGACCGTACAACTACGATCTAAGGAGATGAAAATATGACTCATTGCGAATCTAGCCTCAGACACCAGTAAAAGGGAAGAAATAGGGCTGAATGGGGCACCGCTTGTGATGAAAGCTTGAGGGTCCGTGTGGCTGACTCCTCTGTGTCCGCGCCCTCACGTAGAGTGCCGAAGAATGCACGCAGCCCCGTAACTCTTTCGAGTGACCATCGTTGAGTGTGCGGTGGCGGTTGGAGAAGACAAACGCTCGGGCAGGCGTCCGAGACGGTCGACCGCACAGGTGACGATTTCGTACCAGCCTGGAGGCACAAGGTGACGCGCATCAGCTGCGGAGGGCGGCCATGACATCCGTCCTCGTCTGCGACGACTCCCCGCTTGCCCGAGAGGCGCTCCGCCGCGCGGTCGCGACCGTGCCCGGCGTCGAGCGCGTGACGACGGCGGCCAACGGCGAGGAAGTCCTCCGCCGCTGGGGTGCCGACCGCTCGGACCTGATTCTGATGGACGTGCGCATGCCCGGACTGGGCGGCGTCGAGACCGTACGGCGACTGCTGTCCGCCGACCCCGGCGCCCGCATCATCATGCTGACCGTCGCGGAGGACCTCGACGGCGTGGCCCTCGCGGTCGCTGCCGGCGCCCGCGGCTACCTGCACAAGGACGCCTCGCGCGCGGAACTGCGGGCGACCGTGACCCAGGCCCTCGCCGACCCCACCTGGCGGCTCGCCCCGCGGCGGCTGCGGTCGGCCGAGATGGGCGCGGCGCCCACGCTCACCGCGCGTGAGATCCAGGTGCTCGAGGGCATGAGCCACGGTCGCTCCAACGCGGAGATCGGCCGTGAGCTGTTCCTCTCCGAGGACACCGTCAAGACGCACGCCCGGCGGCTGTTCAAGAAGCTCGGCGCCTCGGACCGGGCACACGCGGTGGCCCTCGGCTTCCGGTGGGGCCTGGTCCGCTAGGGCGTGTTTCGAAAGCAGCGTCGTCTGCCTGAAGGGCAGACGGGACTTTCGAAACACGCCCTGGGACAGGCCTCGACCGCAACCGCCCGGGCCCCCGTTCCCGGCCGGCCTCGCCGCTCCGGACCGGCTGTTCCGCGGCCGCGGACGGGTCGGCGGTTCCGGCCTCGGGTCGGCGGGGTCGCGGTTCCGCCCGGCGACTTCGCGGCCTTTGGGCCGATGGCGTCGCGCTCCGGCCGACGGCCTCACGGCTCGGCCACGACCGGAGGTTCCACGGTCCGGGGCGGCGGGATCGCGACTCCGGGCAGGGTTCGGTTCCGGGTTCGGGTTCGGGTTCGGTTCCAGCTTCGGGTTCGCTTCGGTAGGGAGCGATCCCGGGCCGGGCGGTGTGGGCCACGGCGGTCCGGCCACGACGGTCCGGCATGCATCCGCAGGGCCGTCCGGCAGGGCCGTCCGGCGGTCCGGAACGGTCGCGGGTGACATCGGTCATTCACTGAGGGGAGTGGGCTCATGAGCGAACCTCCCTGTTCAGGGGCGGTCCGGAGGTCGGGTGAGACCCCCTCCCGACGCGCTCCGGGCAGGTGCGGCGAGGGGGCCCGGCGGACGCCCGCTGCTCGTTTCGCCGCGGATGCCGCATCCTTGAGGTGTGGAGTTCCTCGGGGACGAGTCGGTCGAGCGGAAGGGGAGGGCGCAGGGGATGACATCCGGCGCACCTGCTCATAACGCTTCGGTGCACAACGACGGGCACGGTGCCGCGGCCGGTCCGGCCGCAGTGCACCATGGACCGATGCGCGATGACGAGGCGGTCACTGCCGTGGGGACGATCGGGGCACTCGTCCATCGCGCCGTGGACGGCGACGAGCAGGCCACGCACGACCTGCTGGCCCACGTCCACCCTCTGGCACTGCGCTACTGCCGCACCCGGCTGTCCCGGCTGCCCGGCGACGCGCGCCACTTCGTGGAGGACCTCGCCCAGGAGGTCTGCGTCGCAGTCCTCCTCGCCCTGCCCCGCTACCGGGACACCGGCCGGCCCTTCGAGGCCTTCGTCTTCGCCATCGCCGCGCACAAGGTCGCCGACCTGCAGCGGGCGGCGATGCGCCACCCGGGCTCGACGGCGGTCCCCTCGGACGAGATGCCCGAACGTCCCGACGACTCCCTCGGTCCCGAGGAGCGCGCCCTGCTCAGCAGCGACGCCGAATGGGCCAAGAAGCTCATGGCCAACCTGCCCGAGAACCAGCGCGAACTGCTTCTGCTGCGCATCGCGGTGGGTCTCACCGCAGAGGAGACCGGCCAGATGTTGGGAATGTCACCCGGGGCGGTCCGGGTGGCCCAGCACCGGGCGCTGAGCCGGCTGCGGGCGCTCGCCGAGCAGTAGGCCGGCCGGCAGGGCGTGGTGAAGCCGCCCCGGAGAGAGCGCTTTCGCCGCCGGTCCGGCTTCCGCTTGAACGGGCCGGTCGCGTTCTCCGTACGAACATACGAAGCCCGGAGTCTCGCTCTTCCGTGGAATTCGGGCGGTGCGCTTCCCGTTAGCATGGACATCCGCACCGATCAAGGCCATTTGGGGAAGGTGTCATGACTGCCAACGTCGACGGAGTGCCCGCCAAATTCGCGACCCTCGGGCTCACCTACGACGACGTGCTGCTGCTGCCGGGCGCATCTGAGGTGCTCCCCAACGCGGTCGACACCTCGTCCCGCATCTCTCGCAATGTCCGTGTCAACATCCCGCTGCTGTCGGCGGCGATGGACAAGGTGACCGAGTCGCGCATGGCGATCGCGATGGCCCGCCAGGGCGGCGTCGGCGTGCTGCACCGCAACCTCTCCATCGAGGACCAGGTCAACCAGGTCGACCTCGTGAAGCGTTCCGAGTCCGGCATGGTCACCGACCCGATCACGGTGAACCCGGACGCGACGCTCGCCGAGGCCGACGCGCTGTGCGCCAAGTTCCGCATCAGCGGTGT
Source organism: Streptomyces sp. SAS_272 (assembly GCF_052543235.1). NCBI lineage: Bacteria > Bacillati > Actinomycetota > Actinomycetes > Kitasatosporales > Streptomycetaceae > Streptomyces > Streptomyces sp. SAS_272. Next base: position 180,406 of record NZ_JBMNDR010000004.1, read on the forward strand.
GCCGGTCACCGACGGCGGCGGCAAGCTGCTCGGCATCGTCACCAACCGAGACATGGCCTTCGAGTCGGACCGCTCCCGTCAGGTGCGCGAGGTCATGACCCCGATGCCGCTGGTCACCGGCAAGGTGGGCATCTCCGGCGTCGAGGCCATGGAGCTGCTGCGCAAGCACAAGATCGAGAAGCTTCCCCTGGTCGACGAGGCGGGCCTCCTCAAGGGCCTCATCACCGTCAAGGACTTCGTCAAGGCCGAGAAGTACCCCCGGGCCGCCAAGGACGCCGAGGGCCGGCTGCTCGTCGGCGCGGCCGTCGGCGCCAGCCCTGAGGCGCTGGAGCGCGCCCAGGCCCTCGCCGAGGCCGGCGTGGACTTCCTGGTCGTCGACACCTCCCACGGGCACAACAGCAACGCCCTCAGCTGGATGTCGAAGATCAAGTCGAGCGTCCGCGTGGACGTGATCGGCGGCAACGTCGCCACCCGTGACGGCGCCCAGGCCCTGATCGACGCGGGCGTGGACGGCATCAAGGTCGGTGTCGGACCCGGCTCGATCTGCACCACCCGTGTGGTCGCCGGCATCGGCGTCCCGCAGGTCACGGCCATCTACGAGGCGTCCCTCGCGGCCCGTCCGGCGGGCATCCCGCTGATCGGCGACGGCGGACTGCAGTACTCCGGCGACATCGGCAAGGCGCTGGCCGCCGGCGCCGACACGGTGATGCTGGGCAGCCTCCTCGCCGGCTGCGAGGAGTCGCCCGGCGAGCTGCAGTTCATCAACGGCAAGCAGTTCAAGTCGTACCGCGGCATGGGCTCGCTGGGCGCCATGCAGTCCCGCGGCCAGGCCAAGTCGTACTCCAAGGACCGCTACTTCCAGGCGGAGGTCGCGGCCGACGACAAGCTCGTGCCCGAGGGCATCGAGGGCCAGGTGCCCTACCGCGGCCCGCTCGGCAACGTGCTGCACCAGCTCGTGGGCGGTCTGCGTCAGACCATGGGCTACGTGGGCGCCGCCACCATCGAGGAGATGGAGACCAAGGGCCGCTTCGTCCGGATCACCTCCGCGGGCCTCAAGGAGAGTCACCCGCACGACATCCAGATGACGGTCGAGGCGCCGAACTACAGCAACAAGTAGGCGCTCGCGAGCGAGGAGCAGGCGCTCACGCGCGCGTGAGACGTGACAAGGGCGGTCCCGGGACATCCGGGGCCGCCCTTGTCGTAGCCGTCGGCGATACTGGAAGACGCTGCAACGCATCAGGGAAAGGCCACACACGTGACTGAGATCGAGATCGGGCGCGGCAAGCGCGGCCGCCGGGCGTACGCCTTCGACGACATCGCCGTCGTCCCCAGCCGCCGTACGCGGGACCCGAAGGAGGTCTCGATCGCCTGGCAGATCGACGCCTACCGCTTCGAGCTGCCCTTCCTGGCCGCCCCCATGGACTCGGTCGTCTCCCCGGCCACCGCGATCCGCATCGGCGAACTCGGCGGCCTCGGCGTCCTCAACCTCGAGGGCCTGTGGACGCGGCACGAGGACCCGCAGCCGCTGCTCGACGAGATCGTGGGCCTCCCCGTCGAGGCGGCCACCCGTCGCCTCCAGGAGATCTACGCCGCTCCCATCAAGGAGGAGCTGATCGGCCTGCGCATCAAGGAGGTGCGCGACTCCGGCGTGGTCACCGCCGCCGCGCTGTCCCCGCAGCGCACGGCCCAGTTCTCCAAGGCCGTCGTCGACGCGGGCGTGGACATCTTCGTCATCCGCGGTACGACGGTGTCGGCGGAGCACGTCTCCGGTTCGCACGAGCCGCTGAACCTGAAGCAGTTCATCTACGAGCTCGACGTCCCCGTGATCGTCGGCGGCTGCGCCACCTACACGGCGGCGCTGCACCTGATGCGCACCGGCGCGGCGGGCGTCCTGGTCGGCTTCGGCGGCGGCGCGGCGCACACCACCCGCAATGTGCTCGGCATCCAGGTCCCGATGGCGACCGCGGTCGCCGACGTGGCCGCCGCCCGCCGCGACTACATGGACGAGTCCGGCGGCCGCTACGTGCATGTCATCGCGGACGGCGGCGTCGGCTGGTCCGGTGACCTCCCCAAGGCGATCGCGTGCGGCGCCGACTCGGTGATGATGGGTTCGCCGCTCGCGCGCGCGACCGACGCGCCGGGCCGCGGCAACCACTGGGGCATGGAGGCCGTCAACGAGGAGCTGCCGCGCGGCAAGAAGGTCGACCTCGGCACGGTCGGCACGATCGAGGAGGTCCTGACGGGCCCCTCGCACACTCCCGACGGCTCGATGAACTTCTTCGGCGCCCTGCGCCGCGCCATGGCCACGACCGGCTACAGCGAACTGAAGGAGTTCCAGCGCGTCGAGGTCACGGTGGCGGACTCGGTGCACCGGCGGTAGTCCACGGACGGCTCAGAAAAGGGGGGCTGGTCATCTCACCCGGGTGAGATGACCAGCCCCCTTCCTTTCGCCTGCTCGGCGCGCGGATGGACCGGCGTGTGCGGTACGCCGCCGGCTCCCGCTCCCCGCCGCCGGCTACCGCTCCCGGCTGCCGGCTTCCGGGGCTCGGGCTCGGCGTCCGGGGCGGTCGCGGGCGCCCTGTGTCTCACAACCGGTGCGCGGCCCCCGTGGGCGTGGCCCCCCGCGTGTCCAGGAGCAGCTGCGCCTTCACCGACAGGCCCTGGAGGTCGTACGTCCGGTGCTGCTGGAGGAGGATCGTCAGGTCGGCGTCGGCCGCGGCATCGTAGAGCGAGTCGGCGCGGGGGACCGGGCGGTCCAGGACGCTCCAGGACGGGACGTGCGGGTCGTGGTAGCTGACGGCGGCGCCGAGCTCCATCAGGCGGACCGCGATCTCGCGCGCGGGGGCGCCCTGCTCGTCGGCGAGGTCGGCCTTGTAGGTGACGCCGAGCAGCAGCACGCGCGCGCCCCGCGCCGATTTTCCGTGCTCGTTGAGGAGGGCGGCGGCGCGCTGGACGACGTAGCGGGGCATGCGGTTGTTGACCTGTTGGGCGAGTTCCACCATGCGCAGCGTGCTGCCGGTCCGGCCGGCCCCGTCCAGGGGGACGGAGTGGCCGCCGACGCCGGGGCCGGGGCGGAACGCCTCGAAGCCGAAGGGCTTGGTCTCCGCGCAGCGCACGACGTCCCACAGGTCGACGCCCAGGTCGTGGCAGAGCACGGCCATCTCGTTGACGAGGGCGATGTTGACGTGCCGGAAATTGGTCTCCAGAAGCTGCACGGTCTCGGCCTCCCGCAGGCCACGCGCGCGTACCACCTTGTCCGTGAGCCGGCCGTAGAAGGCGGCGGCGGACTCGGTGCAGGCGGGGGTGAGGCCCCCGATGACCTTCGGCGTGTTGGCCGGGGTGAAGGCCCGGCTGCCGGGGTCGACCCGGCTGGGGGAGTGGGCGAGGTGGAAGTCGCGGCCCGCGCGGAGGCCGGACGTCTCCTCCAGCAGCGGCAGCAGGAACTCCTCCGTGGCCCCGGGGTACACGGCTGACTCCAGGATCACGGTGGTGTGCGGGCGCAGGTGCCCGGCGAGGGTGCGGGCGGCCGCCTCCACCTGGCTCAGGTCGAGACGGCCGTCGGCGTCGCGCGGGGTCGGGGCGCAGATGACGGCGGTGCGCACCCGGCCCAGTTCGGCGGGGTTGGTGGCGGTCCGGAAGCCCCCCGAGAGCATCCGGCGCAGTTCGGCGGGACTCAGCGAGCCGGCCTCGGGGCCGGTGCGGTAGCCGACGGTGGGGATGCCGGCGGCCACGGCGGCCTGGGCCAGGGGGAGGCCGAGCGGGCCGAGTCCGATGACGGCGAGATCTGCGGGCATGGCGTATGCCGTCCTTCCCAGTAACCGAGGTGGGACAGGTGCGCAAGCCCGGTGGACAGGATGGGCGAGCGCAATGTCAGACTAGGAGTAAATATGACCGTTATGTGGGATTGATCGGCTGTGTTGACCGGCCGTGTTCTGCGACCGGACGGTCAGGTTCCGTGAGAGTTGTCCACAGGCTGGGGCTCGTAGTGGCTGAAGTGGCGCAACGCGGTCAGAATCTGGGCATGGGGGAAACGGACGGGGTCTCGCCCTGACGGGCGCGGCCGGCACGACCGACAGCGGGAGGCAGCGGTGAGGACAGCGACACTGGGGCCGGCGCAACGAGCCGAGTCACTGGCGGCGATGGCCGAGCGTGAACTGGACGTGCTGGTGGTGGGTGCCGGTGTGGTGGGCGCCGGCGTGGCACTGGACGCCGTGACGCGCGGTTTGTCCACCGGCCTGGTCGAAGCGCGCGACTGGGCCTCGGGTACGTCGAGCAGGTCCAGCAAGCTGATCCACGGTGGCCTGCGTTACCTGGAGATGCTCGACTTCGCGCTGGTGCGCGAGGCGCTCAAGGAGCGCGGACTGCTGCTCGAACGGCTCGCTCCACACCTCGTGAAACCGGTGCCCTTCCTGTACCCGCTCCAGCACAAAGGCTGGGAGCGGCTGTACGCGGGCTCGGGCGTCGCCCTGTACGACGCCATGTCCATGGCCCGCGGTCACGGCCGCGGGCTGCCGACCCACCGTCACCTGAGTCGACGCCACGCCCTGCGCGTGGCACCGGCTTTGAAGAAGGACGCCCTGGTCGGGGCGCTGCAGTACTACGACGCGCAGATGGACGACGCCCGCTTCGTCGCCACTTTGGTGCGCACCGCGGCGTCCTACGGGGCGAAGGCGGCCAACTGCGCGCGCGTCACCGGCTTCCTGCGGGAGGGCGAACGCGTCGTGGGCGCGCGGGTGGAGGACGCCGAGGCGGGCGGGGAGTACGAGATCCGCGCCCGGCAGATCGTCAACGCCACCGGTGTGTGGACCGACGACACCCAGGCGATGGTGGGCGAGCGGGGGCAGTTCCACGTTCGCGCGTCCAAGGGCATCCACCTCGTCGTGCCGCGGGACCGCATCAGCTCCTCCTCCGGGCTGATCCTGCGCACCGAGAAGTCCGTGCTCTTCGTCATTCCCTGGGGCCGGCACTGGATCATCGGCACCACCGACACCGACTGGGACCTGGACAAGACCCACCCGGCCGCCTCCAGTGCCGACATCGACTACCTCCTCGAGCATGTGAACTCGGTTCTCGCAGTGCCCCTGACCAGGGACGACGTGGAGGGCGTGTACGCGGGACTGCGGCCGTTGCTGGCCGGTGAGTCCGACGCCACCAGCAAGCTGTCCCGGGAGCACACCGTCGCCCATCCGGTGCCGGGGCTCGTGGTCGTGGCGGGCGGCAAGTACACGACGTACCGCGTGATGGCCAAGGACGCGGTCGACGAGGCGGTGCGCGGACTCGACCAGCGGGTCGCCGACTGCGTCACCGAGGACGTGCCGCTGATGGGCGCGGAGGGCTACCGGGCGCTGTGGAACGCGCGGGCGCGGATCGCGGCGCGGACGGGCCTGCACGTGGTGCGCGTGGAGCATCTGCTCAACCGCTTCGGGGCGATGGCGGAAGAGATCCTGGACCTCATCGTCGCGGACCCCTCCCTGGGCGAGCCGCTCCAGTTCGCCGACGACTATCTGCGCGCCGAGATCGTGTACGCCGCCTCTCACGAAGGGGCACGGCACCTGGACGACGTGCTGACGCGCCGCACGCGTATCTCCATCGAGACCTTCGACCGCGGCACCCGCAGTGCCGTGGAGGCCGCCGAGCTCATGGCGCCGGTCCTCGGCTGGGACAAGGGCCACATCGAGCGCGAGGTCGAGCACTACCAGAAGCGGGTGGAGGCCGAGCGGGAGTCGCAGCGTCAGCCCGACGACCTGACGGCGGACGCGGCGCGACTGGGCGCGCCGGACATCGTGCCCCTCTGACCGCCCCGACGACGTCCCCGGGGCGCCTCCCCCGAGAGCCGGGGGCCTGCCCGGCTCGGCAGAACGGCGGCCCAGGCCTCCTCGGGGGACGGCGGCTCGGGCGCTTCCGGGGCGAGACGGCTCCGGCACCGCCGGGAACGGGGGCGGCGCCCTTGCCGGGAACGGGGCGGCTCCGGCTCCTGCCGGGAATGAGGCTGGCGTTTTCCGGGGCATGCCGGGAACGGGGCGGCTCCGGCTCCTGCCGGGAATGAGGCTGGCGTTTTCCGGGGCATGCCGGGAACGGGGCGGCTCCGGCTCCAGCCGGGAATGAGGCTCGCGCCTTCCCGGGACATGACGGCTCGGGTCTGCCGGGCTCGTGCTGGTTGCGGACATGACGGCTCGGCGGCTCGGGTCTGGCGGGCTCGTGCCTCTCGCGGGACATGGCGGCCAGGGGCGGGCGGGATGCGGGCCCGGCCCGGGTCGGCCGTACCGAGACGGGGCCGGCCGACCGGTTTGTTTCGGACCCCGCCCGCGTTTCACTCGAACGGGTGATCCCGGGAGGGATCTCTGTTCGGCGCCGGCTCGTTCTACGGATTGCGAGGGCAGAACTCGGCGGCGAGCAGGGCCGGTTCGAGGCCGGGGTCTGCGATCGCTGTCGTGTTCACCCGGAAGGTGAGGACACGCCGGCCGTCGACGGTGGCTGCGGTGCGCACGTAACTGCCCGAGATCCGGCCGTTGTGCCCCCACACCGTGACGCCGCACGGGAGTTTCGCGGGGAACAGGCCCATGCCGTACACGCCGTGTGCGGTACGGGTGTCGAGCATCTCGCGCAGCCGGCGCGGGGGCAGCAGTTCGCCGCCGAGCAGCGCCGCGTAGAAGCGGTCCAGATCGGCGAGCGTCGACACCAGCTCACCCGCGGCTCCGGCCACCCGCGGGTCGAGTTCGGTGACGTCGGCGCCGTCCGGGTCGTAGGCGCGGCCGTGCGGGGAGGGCAGGGAGACGCGGGATCCCGGGAAGGAGGTGCCCGTCAGACGCAGAGGAGCGATGATCCGCCGCTCGGCCTCCGAGGCGTACGAGTGGCCGGTGACCTGTTCGACGACCAGGCCGAGCAGAACGTAGTTCGTGTTGGAGTAGGCGAAGCGGCCGAGGTCGGCCGGAGGGTGGGTGACAGCGGTACGGACGGACTGAAGCGGAGTGAGGGGGACGACGCCCGCGGTGTCCCGGGTGTAGTCGTACAGGCCGCTGGTGTGGGTGAGCAGGGAACGAAGGGTCAGCGCGCGCCCGTCGTTGCCGGCGCCGCGCACCAGTCCCGGCAGATGCGACTCCACCGTGTCGGACAGTGCGAGCCGGTGCTCCTCGGCCAGTTGGAGCACCACGGTCGCAAGGAAGCTCTTCGTGACGCTGCCGGCCCGGAAGCGGTCGGACCGGGAGATGCCCGGGCCCGCCTCGGCGTAGCGGGCGCCGCTCTCCTCCCGGGCCAGCAGGGCCGCGGCGGGCGCTTCGCCCCGGGTGAGCAGCAGCGGGAGCAGCAGGTCCGTGGGCGGAGCGGAGGTGGCCTGCGAACTCGCCGTGCACAGGCCGAGGAGGGCCAGGGCCACCGGTACGGCCGCCAGGCCTCGACGTGACGGCATCGTGGGCCCCCTTTCTCCTTGGTCTCGGCTCTTTTTCCTGCTGCCCGGCACACCCATCATCCAGGCCCGGGGCGCACGCTCCTCACCTGGTCCGCGCCCTCTGACCGGCGCTCGAGCGGCGCATTGGCCGGAGCGTGCTGCACCTTCTGGCCGGAATACTCCCCTCCTGGGGTGCGGCCGGGATGCGGTGAGGGGCACCCTGGGCGTCGGGCACTTGTCGGGTGAGGGACAATGGAGGCTCTGTCAGGGCGGGTTGCATGAGGGGACGCATGTCGGAGGCGGAGCGGGCGGGAGCATCCCGTCAGGACAAGAGCGCACGTCTCCTCGCCGGGCGGTACCGGCTGGGAGACGTACTCGGCCGCGGCGGCATGGGGACGGTGTGGCGCGCCGAGGACGAGACCCTCGGACGCACGGTCGCCGTCAAGGAGCTGCGGTTCCCGGGGAACATCGACGAGGACGAGAAACGCCGCCTGATCACGCGGACGTTGCGCGAGGCCAAGGCCATCGCGCGGATCCGCAACAACAGCGCGGTGACGGTCTTCGACGTGGTCGAGGAGGACGACCGGCCGTGGATCGTCATGGAGCTCGTCGAGGGCAAGTCGCTCGCCGAGGTCATCCGTGAGGACGGCGTGCTGGACCCGAAGCGCGCGGCGGAGGTCGGGCTGGCCATCCTCGACGTGCTGCGTTCCGCGCACCGCGAGGGCATCCTGCACCGGGACGTGAAACCGTCCAACGTGCTGATCGCCGAGGACGGCCGGGTCGTGCTCACGGACTTCGGCATCGCGCAGGTCGAGGGCGATCCCTCCATCACCTCCACCGGCATGCTCGTCGGCGCGCCCTCCTACATCTCCCCGGAGCGGGCCCGCGGGCACAAGCCGGGGCCGGCGGCCGACCTGTGGTCCCTGGGCGGTCTGCTGTACGCGTCGGTCGAGGGAGCGCCCCCCTACGACAAGGGCTCCGCCATCGCGACGCTCACGGCGGTGATGACGGAACAGCTGGAGGAGCCGAAGAACGCGGGTCCCCTGCGGGACGTCATCTACGGCCTGCTCACCAAGGATCCCGCGCGGCGGCTCGACGACGCCGGTGCGCGGGCGATGCTCAACGCGGTCCTGCACGCGCCGGAGCCGCGGTACGCCGAGCCGGCGGACGCGACGAAGGTCGTGCCGCTGCCGGTGCCGCCGGACAGCCCCGGCGGCAGGGGGAGTTCCGCGGGCGCCGAGGCCGGCGAGAAGCTGCGTGGCGCTTTCAGGTCCGTGCGGAAGGTCGCGGTCGCGGCGGGGGCGGCGACCTCGGCGGCCGCGGCACGCGCCAAGTCGTCCAACGGGGCGGGCGGTTCCGGATCCATCGGTGCGGACGAGGCGCCGAAGCAGGGCGGGGCCTCGCACCACGCGGGTGCCGCTTCCACCGCCGTGTCGCCCACGGTGCCGCCTCCGCCGTCTGCTGCCGCGCCCGCCGTACAGGCGTCCGGCAACTCCGCGACGCGATCGGCTCCGGGCTCGGTCTCGGGCGCGGCGGCGGGTTCGGGGGCGGCGAGCCGGCCGGGTTCCGGGCCGGCGGCGTCCGCGTCCGTGCCGGCCGCGCGTTCCGGTTCGGGCGCCGCAGCGGGCGCCGGGTCCGCCTCGGGCAGTGCTGCCGGGGGGAACGGGGAGAGCGGCGGGCGGAGTTCGGGGTGGCCCGTCATGACGCCTCCGGACCTGCCCCCGCGGTCCGTGCCGAGGGCGCCGCTGACCGACGTGGTGCCGAAGCGGACGCTGGTGATCATCGCCGTGGTCGTGGCGCTCGCGGTGCTCGGCACCGTGCTCGCCCTCACGCTCGGCGGCGGTGGCGACGACTCCGCGCGCGGCGGGAAGGGCGGCGCCTCCACGGCGGCGGCCGGCGGGAGCGCGAGCGCCGGCTCCGACACCAAGGAGGACACCGGCGACGCGACGCGCAAGGGCGGGTCGGGTTCGAAGGATCCGTCACAGTCCGGGACGTCGGGCTCCACGCCGAGCAACACCACCGCGGCCGGCGGCGCCGGGTCCGGCGCCTCCGAGGGCGGGGCGGTGACGACGTACAAGGGCGCGCAGGGGTACACGATCGGCCTGCCCGCGGGGTGGGCGTACAAGACCACGGTGTCCGCGGGAGACCGTTTCACCGGGCCGGGCGGGCAGAAGCTGCTCGTCGCCTGGACGAACACGCCCAAGGGCAGCCCCGTCGCGGACTGGAAGAACCAGGAGCGCTACATGGTGCGCTCGCAGTACAAGAAGGTCCGTATAGCGCAGGTGAACTACCGCGGCTGGAACACGGCCGACTGGGAGTTCACCTACAAGGAGGGCGGGACGGCCTACCGCACCATCGACCGCGGGTTCGTCGTCAACGACGGTCTCGGGTACGCGCTGATGTACACGGCGAAGGCCGCGGCCTGGGGCACCGACCTGCGCGCAACCACCTGGGCGACGCTGACGGACACCTTCACGCCGAAGAAGTAGCGGCCGCCGGCGGGCGGGGTTCCGGGGGCGAGATCCGGCATCCCCTCTTTGCGGGTTGCCTCCGGCACGTATCGTGAGTGGTTGCGGACCGTACGCATCCAGCAATGCGGCTGGATTCGGCTGCAACGGCACGCAAGGCGAACGGAATTGACCGACCGGGCGGCCGGGGGAGGCAACGTGGACGACTACGCGGGTCGGGTACTCGCCGACCGCTACCGCCTGCCGTTGCCGCTGTCGGACGAGTACGAGCACGAGAGCCGGGCCTTCGACACCTACAGCGGGCAGGAAGTCCTGGTCCGCCAGGTGCCGTTGCCGGAGGTCGTCGAGGCGGAGGTGCTCGACGCCGAGGGACTGCCCGAGGGGTTCACCGCCCGTGAGCGCGGGGCACGGCGACCGGGGACGCGCAACGTCGGCGAGGCGTCCGGGACACGCCGGCCGGCCGATCCCGTCGTGCGGCGCGCCATGGAGGCTGCGCAGGCGGCGGCGGGCATCCCCGACCATCCACGGCTCGACCAGGTCTTCGACGTGTTCGCCCAGGGCGGCTCGCTGTGGATAGTGAGCGAACTGGTCGCGGCGCGCCCCCTGTCGGCCCTGCTCGCCGAGAAGGCGCTGTCGCCGTACCGGGCGGCCGAGGTCGCCTCCGACGTGCTCATGGCGCTGCGGGTGCTGCACGCACACGGGTGGGTGCACCGGAACATCACCGCCCGCACGGTGCTCGTCTGCGACGACGGGCGGGTCATGCTGACCGGGCTCGCGGTCGGCGCGGCGGAAGAGGCGCTCTGCGGGTACGACCCGGTGCCGGCCGACAACACGACGACGGGCGGGACGGACGGGGCGGACCGGGCGGGCGATCAGGCCCGCGGCGGCGCGGCCCCCGTCGGGCCCGCAGGGACGGTCGGCCACCCAGGGGCAGGCGGCCGACCGCCGCACGGTGTGAGCGCCGGACCCGGCGGCGGCGCAGGAATCGGCAGAGGCCCCGGCGGGCCCCGGACCGGGGCGGTGGACGCCGAGGCCGCTCGGCGGGCCGCCATAGAGGCGCGGGCGTCCGGTGCGCGGCCGGTGCCGGCCGGCGAGCCGTCCGGCGCGGGCGGTGCCTCCGGTGCCGTGGCGCGCAGGGCCCCCACGGAGACCGGCGGGGACATCCGTGCCGCGCGGGCCGGGGCGATCGCCGCGTACCGCGCCGGAGCACGGGCCGCAGCCCGTGTGCAGGAGGCCCAGGAGGCGCAGCAGAACGGCCGCGCGGCGCTGCCCGGCGCCCGCACCCCGGCCGACGGCGATCCCACAGCCCTGGGCGGCGGCCCTCCCGGGCAGATCGCCGACCCCTACGGCGTACAGGGCGCGCCCGTGCCCGGTCCCGCGCGGTACGGCGCCCCTCCGCAGGCGCGCGCATCGCTCGCCCCCCTCTCCGGACAGGGTCCGCAGACGACGCCGGGCGGCACGCCGGGCGAGGCGCGGACCGACGCCCGCTGGGACGGGTCGCCGACCGCGGCCTCCGGCGCGGGCGTCGGGCGCGGCCCCGCCACCGCGCTGGCGGCCGAGCGGGCCCGGCAGGCGCGGATGGCCGTCGTCGGGCCGGTCACCGAGCGGTGGGCGCCCGAACAGGCCGGGCCGGTGCACGAGAACTGGCAGCTGGCCGCGCCGATCGGTCCCGCGACCGATCTGTGGGCGCTCGGTGCGCTGCTCTTCAGGTCCGTCCAGGGCCACGCACCGTACCCGGAGGAGTCGACGGCCGAGCTGGTGCAGATGGTGTGCGCCGAGCCGCCCGCCTTCGCCGAGGAGTGCGGACCGCTGCGGCCGGTCGTGGAGTCGCTGCTGCGCCAGGACCCCACCGACCGCCCCGACTTCGAGGAGCTGCGGGGCTGGCTGCGCTCGCTGGTGCGGTCCGCGCCGGAGCCCGAGGCGGGCGCCCACGTCGTCGTCGCGCCGCCTGCCGATCCGCGCCGCCTGCCGATCGTCCGCCGCAAGGGCGAACTGGTGCGCCGTCGGCGCGCCGGACTGCCCGCGTCGCACGGACGGCACAAGCGGGGCCGTTCCGAGCCGGACCGCTCGCCCCGCAGCCTGGGCCGCACCCTGGTCGTGCTGGTCCTGCTGGTGCTGGCCGCGGCGATCGCCTACGCCATGCTGTTCATGCCGAAGGCCGGCGAGGACGACGCCGGCACGGGCGGCGGCAGGCGGGCCGGGGCCACCGGGACGCCTGCCGGCGAGGCGCCCCAGGCCAGCAGCGCACCCCGGCCCGACCAGACCGCGCCCGCCGACGGAGTCTCCGGATCCCCGTCGTCCTCGTCGGCGCAGGCCACCCAGACCCAGACCGGCGGGTCCGGCGCGGGCGTCGCCGACGGCTTCACCCTCCGCAAGGACGGAGCAGGCTTCCAGATCGCCGTGGCGAACGGCTGGGACCGCACGCCGAAGAACGGCCGGGGTCAGGTCCTCTACGCGCACGGCGACTTCCAGCTGATCGTCGTACCTGGGCGGGACGGCGCCTCCGGGAACGGCAGCGACCCGATGGTGTACCAGCGGGAGAAGGAGAGCGAGCTCCAGCCGTACCGCGCCTCCAGTTGGGCGACGGCGTCCGGGCTGCGCACGACGACCGTGGGCACGCGGACCATGGCCGAGGGCCAGTTCACCTGGACCGACGGCGACGGTCGCAAGCTGTATGTCCGCAACCTCGCGATCCTGATCGCCGGGCGGTACCACGTCGTCCAGGTCAGAGGGCCGGAGGCCGAACGGGACGAGGTCACGCGGCTGTACGAGCAGGCGGCGGCCACCTACCAGTACACCGGCTGACCGCCGCCGGTCCGACCGGTTTCCGCGTCGGCGGGGAAGCGACAACCGTCACAGTGCTGTCTCCGTGGCACCCCTGCGGTTCCGTGGAGGCGGCAAGGTCTTTACGCTGACCCTGTCAAGAGCATTGCGGGGCAACGTGAATCAGATGCAGGGCCAGCTCCTGTCCGGGCGCTACCGGCTCGCCGACGCCATCGGGAGCGGCGGCATGGGCCGAGTGTGGCGTGCCCACGATGAGCTGCTGCACCGGGCTGTCGCCATCAAGGAGCTGACCGCCGCGCTCTACGTAGCGGAGAGCGACCAGGCGGTGCTGCTGGCGCGGACCAGGGCGGAGGCCCGAGCGGCCGCGCGGATCAACCACTCCGCCGTGGTCACCGTCCATGACGTGCTCGAACACGACGGCCGGCCGTGGATCGTGATGGAGCTGGTCGAGGGCCGTTCGCTGGCCGACGCCGTCAAGGAGGACGGCCGCGTCGAGGCCGCCGAGGCCGCCCGGATCGGCCTGTGGGTGCTGCGCGCGCTGCGCGCCGCGCACTCCGCCGGCGTGCTGCACCGCGACGTCAAGCCGGGCAACGTGCTCCTCTCGCACGACGGACGGGTCCTCCTCACCGACTTCGGCATCGCCCAGATCGACGGCGACACCACCATCACACGCACCGGCGAGGTCGTCGGCTCCGTCGACTACCTGGCTCCCGAGCGGGTGCGCGGCCATGATCCCGGACCGTCCTCCGACCTGTGGGCGCTGGGCGCGACGCTGTACACGGCGGTCGAGGGGCGGTCGCCGTTCCGGCGCACCTCGCCGCTGACCACCCTGCAGGCCGTGGTCGAGGAGGAGGCCGCCGACCCGAGGCACGCCGGACCGCTGGGCCCCGTCATCAGCGCGCTGCTGCGCAAGGACCCGGCCGCCCGCCCCGGCATCGCCGAGGCCGAGCAGTTGCTCGCCGAGGCGGCCGAGGGACGGCGTCCGCGCGAGGCCCAGGCGTATGTGCCCACGCAGTACGGCGGGCCCGACCCGGGTACGGGAGGGCACCGCACGGCGTACCGCTCCGGGTCCCACCCGACACCCGCCACCTCGTACGTTCCCGTCGGCCCGGAGGCGGCGACGCCGGTACCGGTCCATCCCGTGACCGGGCCCACCACCGTGGCCCCGGCACACGCCGGCCAAGTCCCGGCACACGCCCTCCAGGGGCCGACGCACACCGGCCAGGGCGTACCGGCCGGGCCCGCGGCGGAGCCGCCCCGGCGCCGTCGTCGACTGCGCTCTCTCGTGCTGGTGGTGGCCGTCGCCGCGCTGGTCGGCGGGGGGACGGCCGTGGTCCTGCAGAAATGGGACCAGGGGCGGTCGCAGACCGTCGACTCCGGGGCAGCGTCCGGCTCGCCGAGCCCGACGAGCACCGGGGCCTCCGCCGAGAAGGGCGCCGTGCCCGACTCCTGGCAGCCCGTCGACGACCCGCTGGGCTTCGGGCTCGCGCTGCCCAAGGGCTGGGAGCGCAAGGTGTACCAGGACGACGGCGACCTCCAGCAGGTCGACTACTCGCCCGACGGCGGCGAGCACTTCGTCCGCATCGCCCTCGACAAGTCCCCCGACTTCAGCGACCCTTACGCGCACCAGATCGACCTCGAGCAGCAGCTCAAGAGGCTGGTCGACTACAAGCGGGTCACCCTCGAGAAGAACCTCTACCGCGACCGGGCCGGCTCCGAGTGGGAGTACACCTGGACCGCGCTGGCCAAGGACACCGCGTTCCCTGGGCCGCGCCGCGCGATCGAGGAGACGTACGTGGCCCGCAACGGCGCCGAGTACGCGATCTACATGTCCTCGCCCGCCGATGACTGGGCCACCACGGCCAGGCAGTTCAGAGCCGTGCTGCAGAGCTGGCGCGAGCCCACGGCGTAGTACCGGCCGCCGGGTCCCGCAGTTGGCCGGACGGCGCCCCGGAGGCGGGCCGTCCGGTGGGGCATGATGTGCCCATGGGGACCGAGGGGGACGGGAGCACCGCACGGGTCATCGCGGGCCGTTACCGGCTGGAGGCGAGACTCGGGCGCGGCGGCATGGGTGTCGTGTGGCGGGCGACGGACGAGCTGCTGGGACGGCGTGTCGCGGTCAAGGAGCTGACCCAGGACGACACGCTCTCCGACGAGGAGGCCCGGGAACGGCGCGACCGGACACTGCGCGAGGCGCGTGCGGTCGCCCAGCTGCGCCACCCGCATGTCATCGTCGTGCACGACGTCGTCGTGGAGAACGAACGCCCGTACATCGTCATGGAGTTGCTGGACGGCGGCTCGCTCGCCGACCGGATCGCCGAGCACGGCCCGCTGGCGCCGGACGAGGCGGCCCGGATCGGCATCGCCCTGCTCGGCGCCCTGCGCGCGGCGCACGCGGCCGGGGTTCTGCACCGGGACATCAAACCCGCGAACGTCCTGCTGGAACGTGACGGCGACCGGGTCGTCCTCACCGACTTCGGCATCGCGCAGGTCTCGGGCGCCACCACGCTCACCCAGACCGGCTCGTTCGTCGGCTCGCCCGAGTACACCGCGCCGGAGCGGATGTCCGGGGCGCGCACCGGCGCGGAGTCCGACCTGTGGTCGCTGGGCGCGCTGCTGTGCACGGCGTTGAGCGGCGAATCCCCCTTCCGGCGGGACTCGTTGGGCGGCATCCTGCACGCCGTCGTGTTCGCCGAGATCCGCACGCCCCCGCAGGCCGGGCCGCTGCTGCCGGTCGTCCGGGGTCTGCTGGAGCGCGATCCGGACCGGCGGCTGGGCGGGGCGGAGGCGGAGCGGCTGTTGCGCGCCTTCCTCGACACCGGGTGCACGCCGACGCCGGTGTCGTCCGACTACACGCCGACGCAGGCCGACCTGCCCCGGCCGCAGCCCGAGCAGGCCGCCCGGGAACGCTCCACGCGCAGTGTGCTGGTGGCCGCGCTGCTGGTCGCCGCGATGGCCGGCGCGGGCGTGTCGGCGGCGGCGCTGCTGATGAAGGGGGACGGCGACAAAGGGCGCGCGCCCGTGAGTTCGGCGCCGGCGGTCTCCGTGAGCGGGTCGGGGCGCCCGGCGAGCGGGTCCCCGAGCGCGCCGGTGTCGTCCGCTCCGTCGCCCGCCGCCTCGCTCACGCCGACCCGTACGCCGTCCGCGCCCTCCGGTTACCGGGTGGCCGAGGACCCCGCAGGGTTCGCGCTCGCCGTGCCGGAGGACTTCACGCGGGTGCCGCAGGGCGAGCGGGTGTTCTACATGTCGCCGGGGCAGGTCTTCCGGCTCGGCGTCAAGGTCTCCGGCGCGTCGCCGGACGGCCCGCTCGCCGTCATGGAGCGGGCCGCGGCCCAGGGCGCGGACACCAACCCGGGCTACCACGACGGCCGGGTCACCGAGACCAGTCAGGGCGGACGGCCCGCCGCCCTCTGGCAGTTCACCTGGAACGGGTTCAGCCTCGCGGAGGGCCCCCGGCACACCTTCGACCTGTGCTGGGAGGAGGGCGGGCGGCTGTACGACGTGTGGGTCTCGGCGCCGCTCGGGAAGGTGCGGGAGGCGCGGGAGTACTTCGACGTCGCGGTCGACACCTTCGTCGTCGGGTGAGGCGTCCGCCCGGAGCGCCCGCGTAAAAGGGGCATAAGGAGCGGTATGCGTCACGGGTCTGTGACCGGTGCGCCGGACCGGTGGAAATCGGCCCGTGTGGCGCGATGTGATGAGCTCATGAGTCACCACGGGGGAGTCGGGCCCGGGCC